>NZ_WBYR01000014.1:0-28233 GCF_013283315.1 Marinobacterium sp. xm-g-59
TGAAAGAGCGGTCAGGTTAGAATGAGTCATGGCGTATCACCTTCTGTTGGTTGAGATTCTTGCAGGAATCAATCAACAGGATACGCCATTCTCCCTTTTCCCCGTACACCAGAAATCACCATAACTCTACAGAGGTTGCTCACCACTTGGTAGAGTCGCACGTTATCAACCAACACCCACTGTTTGGCTAATTCGGGTTCTATCAGGGTTTTAAATTGAATCCCTTTCTCTTTGGCATTGGATTCAAAGCTTGATTGAACAAGTCCGGGTAGGTCTCCCATCATTTGTGCGATCGGGTGAAGTTCAACTTTGTTCTCTCTCAGTTTTGCTGCATCTAAAATATCATTCAAAATAGCCATCAGTTGCTGGCTAGAACGGCGCATAATCATCAAATAGGATAATTGCTCATCGTTAAGATCGGTTTCTTTCAATAGATCGAGCATCCCAAACATGCCAGTTAATGGCGTCCGAATTTCATGGGAGGCGGTGGCCAAAAACATATCTTTTGATTCGGTGGCTTTATTCGCCTCGATGAGGGCGAGTTCAAGTTCAGAGTTGGCTTGCTCTATATTAATCAACGCTTCTGCAATCTCTTTGCGTTGTTCAACAATTTCAGTCAAATCAACCAGTATGCGGGCAAAGTGCGTCTGTTCATTAATTTTGAATGAGGTAACGGATAAGTGAACATTGATTGGTTGGCCGCTCTTACTAACCGCCGTAACCTCACGTCCAATACCAATAATGTTTGTCTGCCCTGTCGAAATGTGGTTGCTCAGATAGCCGTCGTGATGTTTTGCAATTCCCTCTGGCATTAAGCAGCTGACGTTCTGTTGTTGTAGCTCTTTTTGGCTGTATCCAAACAGCTTTTCTGTTGCTGGATTACAGCGCTGGATCATACCCTTTGAGTCGATGGTGATCACAGATACTGGTAAAGCACTGAACAGAGCGTCTGTAAATTGTGACTGTTCAATTAGCCGGCGTTGGGCTTCTAGTTTATCAACTTGAGCTTTGGCGGCCTCATTAGCTTGACTCTCCAGTAGTTTCAGGTAGATCAGAGAGAGGCCCCCGATAAGCGCTACGATAATAAGTAGGACAATCTCAAAGAGTTGAGCATTATTGAGCTTATTGATGGACGCTAAATTGTCTTCCGCGATCTGTTTGGATCTCTTCTCTTCAACAGATCTTATCTGCAGTAGGTGATCTCTGAACTGCTGCTGTGTTGAGTAGTTGTAGATTGAGATACTATTTGCCGCACCAGTATTGGCTAGATCCACAGAGGGTTGTAACTCCGTGACCTCTTTGAATGCCTCGAGAATGGCTGAAATCTGTACTTTGCTTATTTCGTCAAGATTGAGGTTTAGCAGTTGATGTGAGGATTCAATGCCTCTCTAAGCAAATTGTTTTGCTTGGATCAGCCAAAAAAGCTCCTCGCGCATAACAAAATAGACCAGCTTCTCATCAAGTGCTCCAGGCGTCATGACCTTATACAGCTCAGTAAGATGCGGAATGAGTTGTGAATATCGATCATTCGAACTCTCTAAGCTATCACTCAAGCGTTTGAGTTCAATGGACGTCAGCGTTATGGCGGTGATGGTCATCGCTGCGATGATCAGTATTGAAATGATCAGTGTGAAAGATAAATTGCGTTTAAACATGTTCAATTATAAGCGGCTTAGTCACTGTTAAATTTACATAGTGATAAGCAATTTCTATGCCAATAGCTAATTAAGAATAATGATTTTTATACTTCTATGTTAGATCAGTTTTTAAATTTTGCCTGTGAACTTTATGAACAAAATGCTGTTTATAAAATTAATAATCCTTATCGCCACAAGCTTTTTCTTAAGAGTGGATTTTTTTAAATTCCCGTTAACTGTTCATCAAACTGCGATGTCAGTGTTCATAACAAGGAGAAGAAAATGAAACTAGCAAAAATTAAATTTCTAGCAGCAGGCGTTGCAATGAGCGTTGCCTCTTCTGCAATGGCGGCTGAGTGTATTGCACCTGCTAACCCAGGCGGTGGTTGGGACTTCACTTGTCGTCAAATCGGCAAAATCATGCATGACATCGGTGCCGTTAAAGATCCCGTTCAAGTCACTAACATGGCCGGTGCAGGCGGTGGTCTAGCGTACGCGCACGTGGTTAACGAGCGTAACGACGACGGTGATCTTATTGTTGCTGCTTCAACAGCTACTGCAACGCGTCTAGCTCAAAACGCTTACTCAGGTATGACGTCTGATCAGGTTCGTTTCCTAGGTGCTATCGGTGCTGACCCTGGCGTTATCGTGGTTGCTAAAGACTCGCCATACCAGACTCTGAATGAGCTTCTTGATGATGTTATTGCGAACCCAGGTAAGCACGCATTTGCCGGTGGATCAGCTGCAGGCGGTTACGATCACCTTAAAGTCCTAATGGCATTGAAACGTAAAGGTTTCACGGATATCCGTAAGGTTAAGTACATTGCTGTTGATGGTGACGCTGATGCGATCACTCAGACAGTTGGTGGCTTTACGTCAGCAATGACAGGTGACATCTCAGGTGTTGTAAGCTTCATCAAAAACGGCGACGTTCGCGTACTGGCTTCATTCACTGACGAGCGTATCGAAATTCCAGGTCTAGATGCTGTGATTCCAACGGCTAAAGAGCAGGGTATCGATGTTGTCGCGGTTAACTGGCGTGGTCTGTACACTCCAAAAGGTGCGTCTGAAGCTTCTTACAAGCAGTGGTCTGATGCGCTAGCTCAGGTTGCAGCCTCTAAAGAGTGGGCGGACGCTATGGAAGCAAACGGTCTTGTTAAGTTCACGAAAGTGGGCCCAGACTTCCAGAACTACCTAAACGGTGTGATGCAGGAAGTACAAGATATGTCTAAAGAGCTTGGTGTAATCAAGTAATGACAGATCGCATAACGGGGTTGATCGTCGTTGTGCTGGCGCTCGCGTATTTCGCGGGCGCCACTCAACTGCAAGAGCCTTTTTCTCTGATCCTCTCGGCCCAAAAGCCTTCCCGATGATGATTGCGTCGGTAGCGGTAATCTGTGGTCTTGTGATGATCATGAAACCGGATCAAGAGCCAGAGTGGCCAGGTTTAACAACCTTTATGCACATTGGCTTTGCAGTTGTAGCGCTGGTTTTCTATGCCTACACACTTAAACCGCTGGGTTTCTTAGTTTCAACCGCGATAGCCGGTACCGCTGTATCCTATCTGATTGAAGCTAGAGCAAAAAATGCTGTGGTGACTGGAGTGCTTTTCTCAGGAGCGCTGTTCCTGATCTTTAAGTTCATCTTCGGTTTAAGTCTTTTCGCGCTACCGCGCTGGTTGATGGGGTAGGGTATGGATATCTTTGCAAATTTGGCCATTGGTTTTGATGTGGCGCTCTCGCCATTTACCCTGGCCCTTGCTATAGCAGGCTGTATCCTTGGAACGATGATCGGCTCTCTGCCGGGTCTAGGTCCATCGAACGGTGTTGCGATACTAATTCCTTTAACATTCTCATTTGGTCTAGATGCAACTCAGGCACTGGTGTTAATGACGAGTGTTTACTACGGCGCCATGTACGGCGGTCGTATCTCTTCGATTCTTCTGAATATCCCGGGTGATGAGCCGGCTATGATGACCTGTCTTGATGGGTATCCAATGGCCAAAGCAGGTCGCGCCGGAGATGCGTTGGTACTCTCAGGTGTCGCTTCGTTTGTCGGTGCACTGTTGGCGACCATTGGTTTAATGCTGCTTGCGCCGTTGTTGGCTCGTGTGGCTTACCAGTTCGGCCCGGCCGAGTACTTTGCGCTCTACATGCTGGCCTTTGCCACCTTAGGTGGTATCGGTTCTAACAACCAGGCTAAGGCAGCATTAGCCGTCTGTATCGGTCTGGGAATCGCGACTATTGGTGTGGATGCTTCAACGGGTATGACTCGCTTTACCGGCGATAACATGCACCTGTTTGATGGTATCGACTTCTTGGTAGCCATCGTTGGTCTTTTTGCGGTCTCTGAAGTACTGGTGTTTATTGAGTCACACGGTAAAGACTCTGCCATAGGCGTGAAACTAGAGAAAGTACGTATTCCTTGGGCTGACATTGCTCGCACTAAATGGACCATGCTAAAGGCAACAGTGATCGGCTTTATTGCAGGTCTATTGCCGGGTGCAGGTGCTTCCTTGGGTAGTTTCTTGGCGTATATGCAAGAGAAGTCATCGGTACGTGACAACTCGCAGTTCGGTAAAGGTGATCCACGTGGTATCGCTGCACCAGAGGCCGGTAACAATGCGGCGGCAGGGGGTGCGTTAGTACCTATGTTGACGCTAGGTGTTCCGGGTTCAGGTACAACAGCCGTTCTGCTAGCACTGTTGATGACGTTGAATATCACCCCAGGTCCCACGTTGTTTAACGATCGACCTGAGGTGGTTTGGGGTTTGATCGCCTCACTACTGATTGCCAACGTTGTACTGTTGGTGCTTAACGTCCCAATGGTGAAGATGTTCAGCCGAGTGCTACAGGTATCCCCTGCGATTCTGCTGCCAGGTGTGACCCTGGTTGCCTTTGTCGGTATCTACTCACTGACCGGTAGCTACTTCGATCTACTATTGATGATTGGCTTTGGTGTGCTGGGTTACCTGCTTCGCAAGATGGACATTCCTTCAGTACCGGTGATTCTGGGTATCCTGTTGGGTGGTCACATGGAAGTGAACCTGCGCCGTGCGATGGTGCTTTCTGATGGTGACTGGACCTATCTGTTCAGCAGTAACATCTCAGTCGGTCTATGGATTGCTGCTGTTCTTGGCTTCCTAGCGCCGTTCATCTTCCGTGGCAAATTGAAACCACCTACGCAGAGTAGCTAACCACGACAGGTTGGTAGATGCTCTAATAAAAAACGCTGATAAGACTCAGCGTTTTTTTGTTTATAGCCCTTTGTAGCGCCGTTCAGGTCGGCCGACCGTGCCATAGTTAATATCGGCATTGAGTCGCTCTTGTCCCACTAGATATTCCAAATAGCGTCTCGCGGTGGTGCGGCTAGAGCCAATGCGCTCGCCTACCTGTTCTGCACTTAAAGAGTCATGACTCTCCCTGAACACCGCAACGATTTTATCCAGTGTAATCTGGTCGATCCCCTTGGGTAGAGCTTCAAGTTTAAGGCTGCTGTTTTTGCTCTCTCTGTGACGCGAGAGCAGTTGATCAACATCTTGCTGAGACAGCTCGTTAGCTTGATTGGTAAGGGTGGTTTTATGTGATCTGTACTGGTTTAAGGCGCCAGAGAGTCGATCAAAAACTAAGGGTTTCAGAACATAGTCAAACACACCCAGGCGCAGAGCCTCGGATAGGCTATCGACCTCTTTAGCGGCTGTAATCATGATGACGTCGGTTTGTGAGCCCCCTGAACGCAGGGTTTTAAGAAGATCTAAACCGCTTCCGTCAGGGAAGTGGATGTCTAACAGCACAAGATCCGGCTGGAAAACGTCGAGCATATCTTGTGCGTCTCGGGTTGAGTGGCTAATGCCTATGACGTCAAAGCCATCGATGCGCTCCACAAAACGTCGTTGAATTTCAGCAATCTGTGGATCATCTTCAGCGATCAGTATTTTCAATGTATCAGACATCCTTGCCACTCCTTGGTAGATAGAGGGTAAAACGGCTTCCGCCTGAGTGTGAGGCCTCAACAGTAATGTGGCCACCTAGGGCCTCTATGGTCTCTTGCACTAAAAATAGTCCTATGCCGCGACCTTCGCCTTTGCTGCTGACGCCTGAGGTAAATAGGTTGTTGATCTTGTTGGGATCAATACCCTCACCGTCATCTTCGACCTCAATAATGATATCCGAGCCCATATCGGTCATTGATAGACGTACCTCTTCGGAGTGGGCCGAAAGTGAGGCATCAAAAGCGTTATCAATGAGGTTGCCGATTAACGTCACCATCTGCTGTGATTCAATATGAGACGGAAGTTGGTGAAGCTGTGAACCCTCATCAATCTCAAGTGTCAGCCCTAGTTCATTCGCGCGATTGAATTTTCCGAGTATACAGCCTGCTACGACCGGATCTGCCACCGACTCTTTTAGCCAGGTTAATAGCTCCTGGTGCTCCTTAGTCTCCTGCCCAATAAGATCGAGCGCTTCCTGCTTGGCATCTAAGCTGATAAGACCTGCAATGGTGTGCAGTTTATTGGCGTATTCATGTGCTTGTGAACGAAGTGCTTCAGCATACTGGCGAATGCGGGTTAGCTTTCGGCTCACCTCCGTCAACTCATCTTTCGGGCGGAAGCTGGCAACCACACCCACCACCTGGTCCTCTTTAACGATGGGTAATCGGTTAATGATCAGCTGTCGGCCGTTGACGAGAGTCTCTCGGTCGTACTCGGCTTCACCGGTCTCAAGCAGCATGGGCATTCTTGAATCGGGAAGCACCTCACTGAGTGGGCGTCCTGAAACATCTTGATCATCAATCCCCAGTGTTCTCAAGGCTGCTCGGTTAAAGGTGGTGATTTCACCTTTTGAGTTAATGGAGATGATCCCTTCTCGAACCGACTCTAGCGTGGCGTTTCGCTCTAGGAATAGGGCAGCGATCTCGTGAGGTTCAAGGTCAAAAATGGCAGACCTAAAACGGCGTGCAATCCACATGGCCAACATAATCGATACCAAGAGTAGGGCAAAGGTGCCTACGATGACGGTGCCTTGATAGTTAAAGATGGTCTGGTCGATGGTTTTGGTTAAATAACCGACCGAAACCACGCCGACGATCTTACCCTGATCATCCAGCACCGGTGTCTTGCCTCGGATTGACTCCCCAAGGCTGCCAACGGCTTTAGAGATGTAGCTCTCACCGAGTTCCAGTGCGCGATAGTTATCACCACCCACCATCGGTTTGCCGATGCGTTCTGGTTTTGGGTGAACGAGACGTATGCCGTCAATGTCGCCAATAGAGATGAAACTGGCGTCGGTTGCTAATCTGAGGTCCGCTACAATGGCTTGGACAGCGTCACTATCACTGCGACTGACAGCGTCGCGAATAGAGGGGGTTTGAGAGATCATTGACGAGAGCTGCAGGGCGCGTTGACCGATCTGATCTTCGAGTGAATCCGCTAGATATCTTAGGGTGAAAATTCCCAACACAATCGCCTGCGTCAGGATCAATAGACTGACCAGTAGTGTTAAGCGGGTGCTGATTTTAAGGCGAGGTGCTTTCATCCCTGTACTCTTATCATTTTTGTTGTCGCAATGATGCCACGATGCTTGATAAAAATCAGTCACTTCGTGGCTAACCATTGGGTTTTAAGCCGGATCAGGGTGGAGACTGGTTGGTTAGATCTGTATAATACTGCCCTTCAATTGAAACGCGCTTCGACTGAGTCGTTCGCACATAACTTACGTGGCCTGTCGTATGGGTCACCACTGAGCACTAGGATCTATAAATGCCTGTTATTACTCTTCCTGATTCAAGTAAACGTGAATTCGATCAGCCACTGTCTGTTTTTGATCTGGCGTCTGATATCGGCCCAGGTCTAGCGAAAGCTACCCTTGCCGGTCGAGTGAATGGTGAATTGGTTGATACCTCTTTTGTCATCGAGGCGGATGCAGACGTCTCTCTTATCACGGCGCGCGATGAAGAGGGTGTCGATATCATTCGTCACTCAACTGCGCACTTGATGGCGATGGCTGTTCAAGATCTTTTCCCTGGTGCTCAAGTGACGATCGGTCCAACGATCGATGACGGTTTCTACTACGATTTTGCTTATGAGCGTCCATTTACGCCAGAAGATCTAGAGAAGATCGAGAAGCGCATGGCGGAACTGGCTAAGTCGAACCTTCCTGTTGAGCGCTCAGTTATGAGTCGTTCAGACGCAGTGAAAATGTTCGAAGCGATGGGCGAGAAGTACAAGGTTGAGATCATTGAATCGATTCCTGGTGAAGAGGATCTTTCGTTCTACAAGCAGGGTGATTTCATCGATCTATGTCGTGGCCCTCACGTGCCTAATACGGGCCACCTAAAAGTTTTCAAACTGATGAAAGTGGCTGGCGCTTACTGGCGCGGTGACGTTAAAAACGAGCAGCTAACTCGTATCTACGGCACAGCTTGGGGTGACAAGAAAGACCTTAAAGCCTACTTGCACCGCCTTGAAGAGGCAGAGAAGCGTGACCACCGTAAACTCGGTAAGCAGTTGAATCTGTTCCATCTTCAGGAAGAAGCACCAGGTATGGTGTTTTGGCATCCGAATGGCTGGACTCTTTGGCAGGCAGTGGAACAGTACATGCGTGAACAGCAGCGCAAACGTGGCTACCAAGAGATCAAGACACCGCAGGTGGTTGAACGTACTCTGTGGGAAAAATCAGGTCACTGGGATAAGTTCCAAGAGCAGATGTTCACGACCCACTCTGAGAGCCGTGACTTTGCCGTTAAGCCGATGAACTGCCCATGTCACATTCAAGTATTCAACCAGGGATTGCGTTCATACCGTGACCTACCTTTGCGTATGGCTGAATTTGGCTCGTGTCACCGCAATGAGCCATCTGGTGCACTGCACGGTATCATGCGTGTTCGTGGCTTCGTTCAAGATGATGGTCACACTTTCTGTGCTGAGGACTCTATTCAATCTGAGGTGGCTGAATTCATCGACTTCCTTCATGAGGTCTACACTGATTTCGGATTCAGCGACATTATTTACAAACTCTCTACTCGTCCTGAGCAGCGTGTCGGTTCTGATGAAGTTTGGGATAAAGCTGAAAAGGCGTTGGCTGATGCTTTGGACGCAGCGGGTCTGAATTGGGAAGAACTGCCTGGTGAAGGTGCCTTCTACGGTCCTAAGATTGAATTCTCACTACGTGACTGTCTGGGTCGTGTTTGGCAGTGTGGAACGATTCAGGTCGACTTCTCGATGCCGGGTCGACTCGATGCTCAGTTTGTTAACGAGAAGGGCGATCGTGAAACACCGGTTATGTTGCACCGTGCGATTCTAGGTTCGTTTGAGCGATTTATCGGTATTTTGATTGAGCACTACGCGGGGGCGCTGCCGACTTGGTTGTCTCCAGTGCAGGTTGCCGTCATGAATATCACGGATAAACAGTCAGATTTTGTCAATGAAGTGGTATCTAAGCTGCAAAATAGCGGTATTAGAGCAATTTCGGACTTGAGAAATGAGAAGATCGGCTTTAAAATCCGCGAGCGCACTCTACAGAAAATCCCTTATCTTCTAGTAATCGGCGATAAAGAAGTTGAATCTGGCAGCGTTGCTGTACGCACACGCACAGGTGAAGATATGGGTGTATTTAGTGTTGAAGACTTTGCTAACTTGTTGATTCAAGAGAATAATCGCAAAGGTCGCAGCGAATAAAAACGCTTTAGGAGAAACTAGCTATCAAGCGTGATAACAAGCGCGGTCAAAAGAATTTGCCGCCAATTAATGAAAATATTCGAGCTCGTGAGTGTCGTTTAATCGGCGCTGACGGAGAGCAGGTTGGTGTTGTAAGCCTTAATGAAGCGCTTCGTGCGGCTGAAGAGGCAGGATTGGATCTAGTACAGATCTCCGATTCCGACCCAATCGTCTGTAAGGTGATGGACTACGGTAAACACCTTTACGACCAGAAAAAACGTGCAAATGAGGCTAAGAAGAAACAGACTCAGATGCAGGTTAAAGAGATTAAGTTCCGTCCAGGGACTGATGTGGGGGATTATCAGGTAAAACTACGCAACCTGATACGTTTCCTAGAAGGTGGAGATAAGACCAAGATTACGATTCGCTTCCGCGGTCGTGAGATGGCGCACCAGGAGCTCGGAATGGAGCTTCTTAATCGAGTTGAAACGGATTTGGCAGACTACGGTACTGTTGAAGCTCGTCCTAAACTTGAAGGTCGTCAGATGGTCATGGTCATAGCTCCTAAGAAAAAGTAGTTGGTTCCAAACTAAGACCTGCCGTGCCATCCAGTATGGTGTTGCAGGTTTTGTTCGTTCCAACAGATAACTAACGAATGCGTGGAGAAAGTAAATGCCAAAGATTAAATCTGTCCGCGGTGCGGCAAAGCGTTTCAAGAAGACTGCTAATGGCTTCAAGCACAAGCAAGCCTTCAAAAGTCACATTCTGACCAAGAAGACTACTAAGCGTAAGCGTCAGCTACGCCCAATGCTTCAGGTACATGCAGCTGACCAGGCTCTGGTTAAGCGCATGCTTCCATACATTTAATTGGTTACGAATAGGATTAAGAAGGAGTTACCATGCCTCGCGTAAAACGTGGTGTACAAGCTCGTGCACGTCATAAAAAAGTATTGAAACAGGCTAAAGGTTACTACGGCGCTCGTAGTCGTGTATTCCGCGTAGCCAAACAAGCTGTCATCAAAGCGGGTCAGTACGCTTACCGTGACCGCCGTCAGCGCAAACGTCAGTTCCGTGCTCTGTGGATTGCTCGTATTAACGCAGCAGCTCGCATCAATGGTTTGTCGTACAGCCGTCTGATCGCTGGCCTTAAAAAGGCTAACGTTGAGATCGACCGTAAGGTACTGGCTGATCTGGCAGTGCATCAGCAAACAGCGTTTACCGCTGTTGTTGAAAAAGCAAAAGCAGCACTAGCCTAAGACAATCGTCACCCTAGGGTGATGAATTGATCGACTCAGATAGGGGAAGGGTGCTCGCTCTTCCCCTATTTTTGTATTTGGACCCAGAGAGTGGAGCCGTAAATGGAAAATCTTGACGCCCTGTTGGCGGAAGGAAAAGCCGCTGCTGAAGCAGCGAGCGATGTAAAAACTTTAGACGAAGTTCGTGTTCAGTACCTAGGTAAGAAGGGGCACCTTACCCAGCTATTGAAAGGGCTTGGTAAACTATCTAACGAAGAGCGTCCTGCTGCAGGTGCACGCATCAACGTGGCCAAAGAGGCGCTGTCCGATGTGCTGAATGCGCGTAAGAGCCTACTCGAAAATGCTGCACTTGAAGCGAAGTTGGCTGCAGAGAAGGTGGATGTCACGCTTCCTGGTCGTCAGCCAGAGTTGGGTGGCCTGCACCCAGTGACAAAAACGATGGATCGTATTGAAGCTTTCTTCAGTCGCATCGGTTACTCGGTAGAAGAGGGGCCTGAGATCGAAGATGATTACCACAACTTCGAAGCGCTCAACATTCCATCGCACCACCCAGCGCGTGCGATGCACGATACCTTCTATTTTGACGCTCACCGTCTGTTAAGAACCCACACTTCTCCAGTACAGGTTCGTACGATGGAGGCGCAGAAGCCGCCTATTCGTATTATCTGTCCAGGTCGTGTCTACCGTTGTGACTATGACCAGACCCACTCACCAATGTTCCATCAGGTTGAAGGTTTGATCATCGATAAGAACATCAGCTTTGCAGATCTTAAAGGTACGCTTGAACAGTTCTTACGTGAATTCTTTGAAGAGGATGTGCGTGTGCGTTTCCGTCCTTCCTACTTCCCATTTACTGAGCCTTCTATTGAAGTCGATATCGATCGCGGTGATGGTAAATGGCTAGAAGTACTAGGCTGTGGCATGGTTCATCCAAAAGTACTTGAGATGTCGGGTATCGACTCTGAAGAGTACACCGGATTTGCCTTTGGTATGGGGGTAGAGCGTTTCGCAATGCTGCGTTATGGCGTTGACGATCTACGACTATTCTTTGAAAACGATCTGCGCTTCCTAAGCCAGTTCAACTAATTCAGCCGATAGCAGACGAGAGTATTTAACTATGAAATTCAGTGAACAGTGGTTACGTGAACTGGTTCAGCCTGCCATCGATACGCAGGGTTTAGCGGATCAACTCAGCCTAGCAGGTTTAGAAGTTGATGAGATTGAGTCGGTTGCCAAAGAGTTTTCCGGTGTGGTTGTGGGTGAAGTTCTGAGTGCCGAGCAGCACCCAGATGCCGATAAACTGCGCGTATGTCAGGTAAGCGACGGTAGTGAGACCTTCCAAGTGGTGTGTGGTGCCCCCAACGCCCGTGCTGGAATCAAGACCGCTTTTGCAACGGTCGGTGCCGTTCTACCGGGTAACTTTAAGATTAAGAAAGCCAAGCTACGTGGTGTTGAATCCATGGGTATGCTCTGTGCTGAAGATGAGCTAGGCCTATCGGATGATCATGGCGGCATCATGGAGCTTCCAGCCGATGCTCCAGTCGGTCAGAGTGTCCGTGACTACCTTAATCTTGAAGATATGATTATCGATGTCGATTTGACGCCTAACCGTGGTGACTGCCTAGGTATGGTCGGTATGGCTCGTGAAGTGGGTGTATTGAATAAAGCCGCTGTGGCTGAGATCGATTGCTCTGCTGTTGCAGCAACCATTGGTGATACCGTTTCGATCGAGTTAGAAGCCGCTTCAGCTTGCCCTCGCTACTTGGGTCGTGTCATTCGTGGCATCGATATCAATGCACAGACGCCACGTTGGATGGTTGAGCGTTTAGAGCGTTCTGGCGTTCGCTCTATCGATCCTGTTGTCGATGTTACCAACTATGTGTTGCTTGAGTTAGGGCAGCCAATGCACGCTTTTGATCTGAATAAGATTGAAGGTGGTATTCGTGTTCGCATGGCCGAGCAGGGCGAAGCGCTAACACTGCTTGATGGCAGTGAGATTAAGCTGAACGCTGATACGCTAGTGATTGCCGATCACAATAAAGCAATTGCGATGGCGGGCATCATGGGGGGCGGTAACTCTGAAGTCTCTGAAGAGAGTAAAGATATTCTGCTTGAGTGTGCCTACTTTGACCCTATCGCGATTGCAGGTCGCGCACGAAACTATGGTCTGCATACGGATGCATCCCACCGTTACGAACGTGGTGTTGATTGGCAGTTACAGGCGCGTGCTATTGAGCGTGCGACAGCCTTGCTGATTGATATTGTCGGTGGTGAGGTTGGTCCGGTTATCCAGGCTGTATCTGAAACGAACTTGCCGAAGCCGGTCGCACTTGAACTGCGTCACCAGCGTGTCACTGATATGTTGGCACTTGAAATTCCAGCGGCAGAGATCGAAGAGATCCTAACGCGTCTAGGTCTTCAGTTGCGTGCTAATGGCGATGGCTCATGGATGGTTGCGGTTCCTAGCTACCGTTTTGATATCAGCATCGAAGTTGATCTGATTGAAGAGATTGCACGCGTTTACGGCTACAACAATCTGCCGTCTAACACACCCCGTGCCGAGCTTCCTCTGCCCTCAATCAAAGAGTCGAAACTAACGGCAAGCACCCTGCGTCGTCATTTGGTCTCTCGTGGATACCAAGAGGCGATTACCTACAGCTTCATCGAAGCGGGTCTAGCAAAACAGTTTGACGATCAGAATGAAGCGGTAGCGCTTGCTAACCCTATCTCTGCTGAAATGGCGGTTATGCGTACCACTATCTGGCCAGGTCTCTCTAAAGCAGTTGCTTATAACCAAGCGCGTCAACAGAGTCGAGTGCGTCTGTTCGAGATTGGTCAGTGTTTTATTGCCAATGGTGATGAGCTTGAACAAGAGAACAGCCTAGCGGGTATTATTTCGGGTAACCGTTCACCAGAATCGTGGATGGGTAAGAGCGACAAGGTCGATTTCTTTGATATCAAAGGTGATCTGGAATCCTTGTTTTCTTTGGGTGGCGATGCGAGCCAGTTTAAGCTGGTTGCCGATACTCACCATGCCCTTCACCCAGGTCAGTCAGCTCGCATTGAGAAGGCGGGCGTGACAGTGGGTTGGGTTGGTGCGATGCACCCAAGCTTACAGAAGAGCTTAGATCTTGCAGGTCCAGTCTATCTATTCGAGATGAAGCTATCATCTCTGTTGGAAGGGCGTCTACCTCGTTTTGCATCCCTCTCTAAATTCCCAGAGTCACGTCGTGATTTAGCGATGGTGATCGGTGCAGAGGTGAGCTTTGACTCGGTTCGTTCTATTGCGCAGTCAGAGGGCGGTGAATTCCTAAAAGAGGTCATCCTGTTTGACGTATATACCGGCCAAGGTATTGAAGATGGACAAAAAAGTCTTGCTCTTGGCTTGACCTGGCAGCACCCATCGCGCACTCTTAACGAAGAAGAGATCAATGTATCAGTGCAAGCGGTCGTTGAAAAACTGACCTCTGATCTAAGTGCAGTATTGCGAGATTAAACCTAATAAAGGGGTTTGGTATGAGTGCGTTAACCAAAGCGGATATGGCAGAGCGTCTTTTTGAAGAACTCGGTCTAAACAAACGCGAAGCGAAAGAGATGGTTGAATCGATGTTCGATGAGATCAAAGAGAGTCTTTCGCATAACGAGCATGTCAAACTCTCGGGTTTTGGTAATTTTGATCTACGCGATAAGCGACAGCGTCCTGGACGTAACCCTAAGACGGGTGAAGAGGTGCCTATCTCTGCCCGTCGAGTGGTAACCTTCCGTCCGGGGCAAAAGCTTAAAGAGCGAGTAGAGCTGCATTCAGCTAAGCAACAATAATGTCGAGCGATCTTCCTACCATCCCAACCAAGCGTTACTTTACGATTGGTGAAGTCAGCAAGTTGTGTGATCTAAAGCCTCATGTGCTTCGCTACTGGGAGCAAGAGTTCGAACAAATTGAGCCGGTTAAACGCAGTAATCGCCGCTACTATCAGCACCAAGACATTCTTCTGATTCGTGAAATCAAGGGCCTTCTCTACGAACAAGGCCTTACTATTGCTGGAGCAAAACAGTATCTGACAGCAGGTAATACACACGATGATCAAGGGCGGTATAAGCAGTTGATTCGCCAATCGATTACCGAGCTGGAAGATATTCTTAAATCGATGAGAATTAACGCCAACTAGGCTTTAAACCCGAAAGCGCATCCTGTAACATGCGCGCCAAGTTTCCGGAATGTAGCGCAGCCTGGTAGCGCACCTGCATGGGGTGCAGGGGGTCGGAGGTTCGAATCCTCTCATTCCGACCAATTACAAACCCGCTAAGTCATTGATTTAGCGGGTTTTTTGTTGTCATAATTTTTGTTTGATTTGGGTTGTTATTAGATCGGGGTAGAAATTCAGGTAGAACTTGGGTTGAGTATTTCTCGTGTCTACTCATTCTCAATACGTGCGCAAAAACGCACTCTAGTTTAATTCATGTAAGAACATTAATTTGCTAGTCATTCTCAATCAAGTAGGTGACTAACAATGAAAAACACTCTCACTATTAACCAAGGCGAACGTTTAATACGTGCCCGTGAACTCAAAAAAATCCTTGGTATCTCCAGTGATGCAACTCTGTGGCGCTGGATTCAGTCAGGAAAACTCCCTGAACCAAATTACATAAATGCTTGCCGTGTTTGGCGCGAGTCGGATCTCAATGATGCTATCGGCGAGTTAATGTCTGATGCGTCACCTGTGACACCGATGAGTCGATAGTCATATCAAATAAAAAGCCCTGAGGGATCAACTCCCACAGAGCCTGCCAACAGTTTGATTGGTTTCTTGCAGGAAGTGCAATCAGACTACTAACGAAGGAATTATGTATGTCTATGCTTAGAAATAGCAATCCTGATTTGGTACTTAGAACCGATAAAGCTGAATTAAACAGATCACCAAATTACACCATCAATATTACAACTGCAGTCTTCAAAGAGCCTGTCGGCAAACAGTACACTCTAGAAAATGGGCAAATCATTAAAAAAGAGCTGCTTGGCCGAACCAGCAATGGAACTTTAAATGTCAAAGAATTTAATTCTGTTGATCAGTATGTAGATTGGTTGAAAAATGCTCAAACCAGTGAAATGCGCTTGTGTGGGAATGCCGCGCCTGAGCATGATGGTAAACGTATCGAGTTCGGTGAGAGTAATCCGGAAGGAACGGTTTCTCTAACTAATAAGTTTCTAAGCTTCCGAGCAGTATGTGGTGTCTTATCCTGTGATACAGATTACAAAGAACCTGATGAAGTTGTTGGACTTTACCCCCATGAAATAAAGCGTTTCGAAAGTCATCAAGAAATTACTGAATTACTGCGTTCCCTCGATAAGGCCCTAGTTGATACTTATATGGTTTGCCGTGACTCTTCATCTAGCTTTATCTGTAACGGCGCCGGTGAACTACTAAGTAAACGGAAGGGTATTCATACAGATATTATTATAGATGATTCCCGCTTAACGCCAGCAGTCTTGCAGATTCTTTTCGACCGCCTGTGGCTCGCTGGCTATGGTTGGGCATTTGTCGATAAAGGAGGCAGGATTCAGCTGAGAGCACCGATAGACCTTGCGATGATGCGGCCGCATCAGCCTGACTTCCTAAAGGCTTCATTTAAAGGAGAGGGTCAAAGTGCAGGTGAGATTTCAGTTTCGGGAACTAAAGTTCTCAAAGCTTCTGATATTAAACCTCTTACCCAAGCTGAGCAGCAAGAGGTTGCTACTTTAAAAAAACGCGCTGAGAATGCGTTGGCTGAAACTGCTTCACATCAAAAAGAGATGCTGATCCAACATAAAATTGATGAGCTAGTGTCAAGTGGTGTGACACTTTCAGAAGCTAGACAACAAGCCTCGGGTCTTTATGACAGGTATCAGCTTGAACAGGATATGGTCGTACATTTTTGTTCTGGAGATGTTGTGACGGTAGGAAGGCTTCTGATAGACGGGCATAAGTACGACAAACAGAAGTGTTTTGACCCGCTTGAACCCGATTATCCAGCTACAACATGGTTCTTCTGGAATGATGGTAAGTGCCCCGTGGTTTTTGGATATGCACATGGCGGTTCAACTTATTTTCTGAAAGAGAACGCGCGGGGGTATGTCTTATCTAATGTACGGGATGAATACCTAGCCGATATGCTGCTTAATATTTCTGGGCGTGTACTTGGAAAGACTGGGGTGCATTGTGTTAATTTGCCTGCTCTTTATAAAACAGTTCAAACAATGTTTTTTGTGGAGTCAAAGGGTAGGTACATGACTCTTAACCCTCGTGGTAACCTTATTGCATTGACTGAAAAAAATATGCTCCGCTTCGTTCTCGAAGGAGCTCATCACCTTCTCGATGATAAGGCGTTGGAATTTCACCCTGACCTTAGCATTCCCGAGCTACTTACCGCGCTGCTTTCACAAGTCCAACTGTCAAAAAAAGAGCGCATTAATGTTGTGAGCTTATTGTCCGGTGGGCACGCAGAAGTGGCTGCTGAGATTATATCCGAGGAGCTACAGAAGTATCTTGTTCTTCATAGACAAGTTGAGCGCATTCAGAGGCGTGTCGATATGTTTGCCGAAGATACAACCTGCGAACTGCTCGAAGATGGGGAATTGCTTGTTACATTTACTCATATACCGTTTGTAGAAAATTGGGGCGTCGAATGGTCAATAGTTGAGGAGGTCTGGATCGATTATGTTTCACATTGGCCCGATGTGGATCAATTTATTGAGCTGATGCTAGCTGCTCGCTTCGCTACAGATCGGAGGCAGGCTTTTTTATGGGCGAATATGCCGTCAGACTGGGGTAAAGGTTTGTTAGTTGAAGGCGTGCTTTCGGAGCTTGGTTTGGTCATCAAAACAACGATCAATACAATCGAGAAGGCCTATAACGGGAGTCCAATTGGGTTAGATTTATCTAATGCAATGCGCGCTTGGGTTTTATTTATCGATGAATGAAATAAAGATGCTGAATAGTGAGTTAACCGGTGCTTCTAAGAATCAACTTAATACGACAGTGCCTCTCTATTTGAAGGTGTTTGCATCTGCTGAAAATGTTGACGCTATGAGCGGTGATACAGGTGTTGAAGCTCAGTTCGCAAATCGTTTTATGAGAATGCATAGTGATAATAGAGTGATGATTAAAGATCGTGCGTTGTTTATGTCATTGGGCAAGGACGTATATGCTAGAGCTTTAAAAAGTGTGTTTGCAAAGTCTTTAAATAATGGTGTTGATAGATACGTGAAGCTAGGTCGTGATCTAGCATGTAAAACTGCTGACGAAAGATTGGAGGAACTGCATAGGAAATTCGGTATTAGCAACGATTTTTCTTCGCTTGACGATCATATTTGTGACTTGGTGGATGAAATGCGGGAGTTCTTTATTGGGTCTGCTCAATCCTGGTGGAACGCTAATCCTGAAACTAAGTTGGAAGCGCTGAGTCTTGATATTTATCAAGCATCAGTCAACGGATATCTTGATGCAGAAAAAAACCATAAAGTTGTGCTCATTAGCAGAGCTACGCCTTTTATCGAGCGTTATATAGAGCTTACCCATGGGCATAGCGATAAAGCGAAAGTGGGATACAAGCGTTCTGTGATTCGAAAATTGTTGGATATGCGACCAGATGATCAAGTCCACTCTAAAGCGAGGGTTTACAGCCCTAAGGGTAAAGTCGTTGAAGGAAAAGGACTTCTACTAAAAGCCGAAGAATCCAGAGATTATTCTTCTGAGCTTCCTTTTCACTATTTGGGAGGATAGGTAACGCTAGCAAATATCGCCGGATATGATATGCCACCTTTATTATAGAGTCTTCCACCATAAGTAAACGGAGTGTAGTGGCAGTTGAAATGCAAATGTTTTAAGCCTCTGAGTTTATTTGCCACTACTGCCACTACTTTTTTATTACTTTATAGAAAAATAGAAAAATAGAAGAATTAATTAGATGTAATAATCAATAAGAGAAATAAAAAAGTGGCGGTGGTGGCAATAGTGGCAATGGTGGCAATGGTTGCTGAAGCCTATAGATGTTAAAAATAAGCACACATTTAAAGCCTTGAAAGTCAAATTAAAGTATCTGCTCTCGATTTTTCGAGTATTTTCAAAACTTATATTTGGCTTTAATTCTTCGAAGAGTACAAGGTAGTCTTCATTTGATGGGGTAGGCTTCTTGGAGAGTGTAAAAAGAACTGTGTAAGTGGCATTCTTACCACCCTGTTGAAAGGACAACAGAATGCCAATATCAGACGAGCTTATTGCTCAACTTCTTGAGGGCTGCTCCAGCCCTGATGACATCCTCGGTGAGGATGGTCTTTTAAAACAGCTGACCAAAAAGGTTGCTGAGCGGGCCTTGGATGTCGAGATGAATGAACATCTCGGTTACGCCAAGAACGATCCTTCAGGTAAAAATACGGGCAACTCTCGCAACGGAAAAGGCCGTAAATCGGTTCGTAGCATCCATGGTGAGATGGAGCTTGAAGTGCCTCGTGATCGCAACGGCACCTTCGAGCCGAAGCTGGTTCGCAAGGGAGAGAAGCAGCTCAACGGCTTCGATGATCGCATCATCTCACTCTACGCCCGTGGTATGACGACTCGTGATATCCAGGCCCACTTCCAAGATGCGTATGGAGTTGATGTCTCACCAACCTTCATCTCGCAGGTAACCAATGCCGTCATGGATGAAGTTACCGCCTGGCAGAACCGCCCTTTGGATAGCGTCTATCCGATTGTCTATCTGGATGCTCTGGTTGTTCGTAGCCGTGATAGCGGCGCAGTACAGAACAAACATGTTTATCTGGCGTTGGGCATTAACCTAGATGGCGAAAAAGAGCTGCTGGGCTTGTGGATGGCTCAGACCGAAGGTGCTAAGTTTTGGCTCTCTGTGGTGACCGAACTTAAGAATCGTGGTCTACAGGATATTCTGATTGCCTGCGTTGATGGCCTGAAGGGCTTTCCTGAGGCGATAGAAGCTGTTTACCCGCAGACTCAGATCCAGCTTTGTATCGTTCATCAGGTGCGGCACTCACTGCGCTATGTGAACTGGAAGCAGCGTAAGGAAGTTGCTGCTGACCTGCGCACTATTTACGGAGCAGCCACCCTCGATGAAGCAGAGCGCGCCTTAGATGAGTTTGCACTGAAGTGGGATGACGAGCATCCAACCATCAGTCGGTCTTGGAGAGCAAACTGGGAACGACTGAGCGTGTTCTTTGACTATCCACCGCAGATCCGAAAAGTCATCTACACAACCAATGCCATCGAGTCAGTGAATGCGTCTCTGAGAAAGGTCACCAAAACTCGGCGGTCATTCCCGAACGATAAATCGGTGATGAAAGTTCTGTATCTGGCCTTGCACCAGATCGCTAAGAAGTGGACTATGCCGATACGGGATTGGAAGCAGGCGATGAGCCAATTTATGATCCTGTTCAGTGACAGAATATCACTGTGATAAACCGCCATTTACACAGAAGAATTTACAGTCTCGCTTCTTGCTGAATATTCCACCACTAATGGTGCGTTTAATGCGTTTTTGAACGCCTTCGTCTAAGCATACATCTTTCAAAACAACAGGTAGTAAACACTACTCTCCAGTCAATTCAAAACTCTGTTTCGCTGTTACTATTAAGATGATTGCTATGGCTGTTCCTTTAGACATTTTTTAATCCTTTTAAATCAAAATTCTTGCGAAAACTCCGCTATCTGTAGACTCAATATGAGCTTCACCCTCATGCAGTATGGCGATCTCTTTAACGAAGCTCAGTCCTATGCCAGTGCCTTTTGATCCGTTTGCTTTTGGTAGTGAGTAGAAGCGATCAAACAGCTTATCGATTGCATAATCCGGTATTAGTTCACCTTGGTTGGTTACTGATATTTGAATACGTTTTCCGATCTTTTCTGCTTTGATTGTGACTTCTGAGCCTTTAGATGCGTGTTCTATGGCATTTTTTACTAAGTTAGTTAGTGCCTGACTGATGAGGAACGGGTCCCCTTTGAGTTTTATATCATCAGCATGCACTGTTAATGTCAGGCCACAGGATTCGGCTAGATCTTTTTGCAGTGTTATAACCTCTTCGATTAAACCTTTAACCCCAATCGTCTCAACCGTTTTCAAACTGTTACTGCTTTCCAGTTCAGCTAGATCGAGTAAGCGCTCTATAAAGCCTTGTATGCGTTCTGTTTGAGTCACTATGTTATCTAAGAAGTGATCTCGCTTTACATCAGGCAGGGGCTCTTTAAGAAGCTCGGAGGCGCCCCGTATGCCTGCGACCGGTGCTTTAAGCTCATGTGTTAGAGTTTGAACGTACTCTTCAATGTACTGTTTACCATCTAATGCTTTTCGCATGGACTCTAAAGCTTTGCCAACATCACCCACTTCATTGTTGCCAATGTTTGGTGCTTTTGCTCGTTCGCCACGACTAACAGCTAGCGCATAGCGTTGAAGGCTATCCAGTGGGCGGGTTAGCCAAAAATAGATCATGAAGCCTATCAGCGCAGCGATAACTGCAAGTGCAACACCGGATACCCATAGGTTATCGGTTAGATTATTTATAAAGGTATCGAGGTTACGTGTAGGTTTGCCCACAGCAAGAACACCCACAATGTCCCCGTTATATAAAACAGGGCGCGCAATATACATCGTATCGCCCTCTGGGTAGATTGGGTCTGCCCAAGTGGTTCGGGCTCCGTAATTACCTTGAAGTGTGCGTTTAACATCTATCCAGCTTGAGTAGTCTTTGCCAAGGTCACGGCTGTTGTCTGAATCGAATATCACCTTGCCGACCCGATCTGTAAGGTAGACACGTGTATCGACCTGGGATTTATCTAGTTCATAGATTTTGGCGGTAAGGTTTCTGCGAGGCAGGGCGTCAATCGCACGCTCTAATGACAAAGTGGATATAAGAATATCGCCTTTTTCATTAGTGGTTACTGCATTTTCACTAACATGAGCAGCAAGCATTTCTGAAAAGTCGACCAGTGCCTCTTCTTGCGCTTCAAAATATCTAGGGCGTATCTCTTCAGCAAGCAGGTAGATTAAGCCCAGTACGACCGTAAATATGAAGGTGACAAATACAAGTAATATACGTGTGCGTATTTTCATTACTTTGGAACCTCGAAGCTGTAGCCAATACCACGGTGGGTTTTAATCACCTTAAGAGTTGGATCGACGTCTTTAATTTTTTTACGGATAACCTTCATGTGGGTATCTATAGTGCGATCAAAGCTACTTTCTGGGTTTTCCCATACCATCTCCATCAATTGATCACGTGAATAAATTCTAGAAGGGTGTTTAATCAGCAGGGCTAGTAAACGGTATTCATAGCGGCTGAGGTCCAACAGACTGCCCCTTAATGAAATGCGGTTTGCTTCATCATTGACTTGGAATAACACATCAGTATGAACGGGTGTATTAGCAGGTTGGGATTCAACTCTTCTCAGATGCATGCGAACACGTGCAGATAAAACACGTGGGCTGAAGGGTTTTGTTATGTAGTCATCGGCTCCAAGCTCTAAACCTAACACCTGGTCTATTTCAGAATGACGCGAGGTAAGGAACAGGATAGGCGAGTGCGAGTGCTTTCTAAGTTTCTTAAACAGATCAAAGCCGTTGGTGTCGGGTAAACCAATATCAAGGAGTATTAAACCGGCCTGCTCATTGGCAATTGTTTTAAGTGCATCTTCACCAGTTGATGACCAATGGCTGGTAATACCCTCACTGTCTAGTGCATAGATCACTGTATCTGCAATGGCTGGTTCGTCCTCGACTAATAAGACCTGCATTTCTACCTCTTCACAAAATAATTTGTGACTTCACATTCACTTCAAACTTTCCTCATTTCCCTAGTAGATCCTGTTCACACTTAACAAAAGCTGAGGACAGTGAAATGAGTTCACTTATCAACCGAATCTACAAACCAAGAATGCTAGCGATCATGGCTTTGATTTATTCATTTCAGGCCTTTGCATCAGCAGAGCCTGTTTCACCAAAAGATATCACACGCGGAACTTTAATCTCTAGAAATGAACAAGGCGAGTTGGAGGATATACCGCTTCTTAACTCTGAAATTCATTCAGAAATTACAGGTCAGATAGCACGTACAACCATTATTCAGCACTTTAAGAATCCAGCTGCCTCCTGGATGGAAGCGCTTTACCTCTTCCCGCTGCCGCATGATGCTGCGGTTGATCAAATGAAGATGACGGTGGGGGACCGAATCATCGAAGGTCAAATTAAAGAGCGGGAGGAGGCTAAAGCCACCTACGAGAAGGCAAAAAGTGAGGGCAAGCAGACTGCTCTGGTTGAGCAGGACCGCCCAAATATATTCAGCACGTCTGTGGCCAATATCCCACCGCACGGAGATGTGACCATTACACTTGAATACCAGCAGAGTATTGAGTGGCGTGATGGCGAATTCTCTATCCGTTTTCCTTTAACCATTACGCCTCGTTATACCGCTACTACACCAGCTAAGTTCGAAGTGACATCTACTGTGCAATTAAACGATGGCTGGTCTCTGCTTCCAAATGAGCGTCCACAAGCAATTCCACTGGAAGAAGCTGACAACACGCCCGATAACTCTACGAGCATTGAGGTGGTTTTAAAACCAGGCTTCCAGCTTTCTGAATTAGAGAGTCTTCATCACCATGTTTCAGTCGATGCTAAGCCCGATGGAACTCAAGTCGTTTCATTGGTAGATCAGGATGTCAGAGCTGATCAGGATTTTGTTCTTCGTTGGAAACCCATTGATTCAGTTAAGCCAACAGCTTCGTTCTTCAGTGAATCTACGTCTAAAGGTGACTATGGTCTTCTCACATTGGTACCACCTACCGTGGAGGGTTGGGAAGTACCACCACGTGAAGTGATTTTTGTGATCGATACATCGGGCTCAATGTCAGGCCAATCCATAGTAGCTGCTCGTGATGCACTGATGGCGGGTGTGAATGGTCTTAGTAAAGACGACACCTTTAACATCATTGAATTCAACACGAACAGTTATTCACTGTTTGCACGCCCGCAAGAAGCTTATGGCTACTCTTTAAGCAACGCCCGAAAGTTCATTCGTAACCTTGAGGCACGTGACGGAACAGAAATGGAACCGGCACTTGATATGGCGTTAAACATGCCAGGTGAGTCAGAACGTTTACAACAAGTGATTTTCATTACTGACGGCAGCGTTTCAAATGAGGCCCAGTTGTTCGCCAAAATTAATAGAGAACTAGGAAGCCGCCGCCTGTTCACTGTGGGTATTGGCAGCGCCCCAAATACCTACTTTATGGAAGAGTCAGCACGAGTAGGTCGAGGAACGTATACCTATATCGCGGATCTCAACTTTGCAGAGCAGGCTATGAAAGCTCTGTTTGAAAAGATCTCTAAGCCAGCGCTTACTAATATCAAAGTAATGGGCTACGGGGTTTCAGACATTACGCCTAATGTCATTCCAGATCTCTATGCAGGTGAGCCGTTAACGGTAGCGATGAAAATGGATCGTGGAGTTAAACGCATACTCATCACAGGGCGTTTAGGTGATACCGAATGGAAGCAAACAGCGGTTATCGACTCTGTTGGGCACCAGGCAGGTATTGGTGTGGACTGGGCTAGAAAAATGATTGCTCAGTGGCAACGAGCAGCGTTTAAAGGTGTTGAACGCAAGCGAGTAAGGGAAGAGGTATTAGCACTCGCCTTAGAACATCATTTAGTTAGTCCATACACCAGTTTAGTTGCGGTAGATGTAACGCCTGTTCGCCCAATGAATGATGGCCTTGATTCAAAATCAGTACCTCCAACACGCCCTAAAGGACTTGAAATACACCTTGCTAAAGGTGCCACTGGCTATGAATTGTCATTAATAGTTGCCGCGCTCTTAGCTTGCCTCGGTGCCTTCATCGTTAAGACAAAGCGAGAGGAGGTTTGACATGAACTCTCGTATGAAACGTCGTGTGGGTTATGGGTTGATTGCTGGCGCGTTTGTTCTACTAATCGATGCGCTCTGGATACCGGCGAAAGCTCAGGTTGCTCAGCTTCTTTTAGATGCTGCGTGGGAGGTAACCCAGCTAACGGGGGAACCTCAACAACCCTGGCCTTGGGCAGATCATTACCCTGTAGCTCGATTCTCGGCTCCCGCATTCGATGTAGACCATATCGTTTTAGCAGGAGATTCCGGCTCTGTTTTAGCATTCGCACCAGGTGAAAACCTAGAAGCAAAAAGTGTTGAAGGTGGTGCGCGCATCATCTCAGCACATCGCGATACGCACTTTCGTTTTCTTAAACATATTAGTTTGGGTGACGAGTTAGTTCTTGAAGACGAGCAGGGTGTCCAGCACTTCAAAGTTGTGAATACAGACGTAGTGGACTCGAAGACCAGCCGAATTAAACCCGCCACAAACCCCAATGGACTCTTTTTAGTGACCTGTTATCCATTTGATGCTCTGTCAGCTAACGGGGATGAACGATTTGTGGTAACTGCAGTACCCATCGAAACAAACGCTCTCCTTTAATCAAAGAACTTTTAGAAAATTATGTGGGATTGGAGAACTAGAATGACTGATTTAGTAATGCAAAGCATTGATACGCTATCTCTCATGGACTTTAAGCCTATGCCAACCGATGAATTAAAAGTTCGCTGTGCGCGAATGACGAAGAACGTTGATTATTTCTACTGGTGGCGTTGGGAAGCGGGGCGCGGCGCCTTAACGAACGAATACTTTGTATCCAAATTTACAGAAGTTGAGCTACTTAGATTTATTGCAATGATGGTTCGTGAAGATGAAGAGCGACCCGGTGCGTTTGAACAGTATTGCGAAAATGGCTCGTTAAGAGCAGCGCTTGTCGAACTAGCTATCAGAGAAAAAGCGGCATGAATTGAGGGTTGTGAGGATTGGGTCTACTCACTTTTACATAAAATCTCTGCCAACTTGCTTTTGCTCTAGAACATCTTCGTAGAGTTCTAGAATTGTTTGGCTATGTGCTCTGGCTACATCGGATAAGCTTTCCCTGGTCATAATGATTTTCTCGTCTCTTATCGCATCCCTTAGCTGTTCAGGCGTCCACTGTTCAGCAAAGGAGCGAAGGGATTCGATGTATGTATTTGGTTTTACTTTATTCATGCATAATCTCTAATGTGTATATTTATACAGTATATTTGTTTGTGTCAGTTTGAAGCAAGCTTTGTTTTTTAAGCAGAATTAATCACTTGTTCTAAGCTAAACCCTCTTACTTCTAATAGAAATTTTTTATAGCTAAAGCTATACCTATTTCTGACTCGATATTGCTGTTGACGAGCCTCTTTTCTCCGTGCTCTTTTGAAAAGGCATCACATGATGCATTCAACGATCAGTAGGAGGTAAACATGGCTGGATCAGGATTAGGCGCCGTCAGAGAAGTGATGCTGCAAAAGTATCTATCCCAGTGGCTATTAGAAAATGCACCCCAACAGCCCATTGAAGTCGGTGGTCAATCAATTATCAGTGGTTTGTTACGTTTCTGTAATCATCATCACGCTGAAAAGAGTGACGCAGAGGCGCAGCAAATGTATCGATACTTTCGAGTCGCACTCAATGAATTAACAGAATACGTAGAGTGGCTGGATAAGAAATCAAAGGAGTCAGAGCGATGATTAATGCTTACTACCTAACTCAAGAGTTTGAAATCTTCTGACGCTCAGGAAAAGAGGGTTGCGAAGAATGATCTTTCGTGACAATTATAGAAAAGAACTTTCAGTGGATAGCCGAATGAACCGTTACCAGCTAAACAAAGATATTGTGAAAAATGCGATCTACCTTGATTTCGAAGGAGAGGGGAGAAAAGGGGATCACTCAATTCCCTGTCCACATATTGCTGGTCTGTATCGTCCGTTCCTTGAGGGTTACAAGTACTCTGTTCTATTTTTTAAAGAAGCATGGAAGCCGGTTAAGAACGGACACAACGTAGAACGTGACCGGATTGGGGATTTTAAATCGTTGATGACTGAACTGATTGAAGAAGCGGAACAAGAGGGACGATTAATAATATTCTGGACAATCCATGAACGAACAATCATTGAACTTCATGCCCCTGAGCTCTTGGAACGATTTGATCGAGTGGGCTTCAATCTTCATAAACCAGCTAAACGTTTTGCAAACAAGCGAAACTTGCTTCGTGATAAAGATGAAAAAAAGGGACTTAATCAGTTTTTAAAACTGCTTAAAAAGGCATCTCCTTTAATCATAGCTTGTAAGCCGACAGCAGCAGAGGCTTGTCGACGAATTGACAATTACTCCAGTAAGAAACGTCGTTGGCGGTTGTGGACTGATGAGCAAAAGGGTGTGGCAAGAGACCTAATTCGTTACAACAAAGATGATTGTTTAGCGGTCCTAAAATTGGCTAGAAAGTTGGGGAATAGCGTTTATTGAGTTACTTATAGTGATTCATACTCAATCTGATACATTTCGATAGAACGGTCATATTTGATCCTACAACTCTGTAAAGAGAACTGTCCCTTATTGACATGAATTCGAGAATTAGTATCGCTTAAGACTCTTAGCTTGACATGAAACGTACTAGCGATGTTCAATTCATAGGAAGAATTATTTTCATAAGAAAAGCGGTTGAGTAGGTTTTTATGAATAGACTAGTTAAAACTATTTTAATATCTGGTTGCTTAGCGATGACCGGATGTCAAACTTTGGACAAGGGCTCTTTTGGCCAATTCAAAAGAAGTCTTAATAATAAAAGTTATGGGTACAGTGTTGTGCCGGATCCAACTGATACTGCTCCAACGGAATTCGTCGAACGGTTCGAGGTGAGATCTGGTGATTGCAGTTCTGGTCCGGATTGGTCTGACTGCTCGAATGACCGTGAACGATCTGAATTGTCTGGACCCAAGGATAACTATCAGGGCTCCGAGTTTTGGTATGGGTGGTCACTATACTTGCCACCCGATTATCCAAACATCTATCCTACGAAAACCGCGCTAGCTCAATTCCATCAGAAAAATTCCCCACCTGCATTTATGTTTCAAAACTCAAATGGAGGATATTGGATAGATCGAAACTTCGGCAATACAACCCATTTACATAAAATTATTGAAGACGATGATTTACGGGGAAAATGGAACCGAATTGAAGTGCATGCAAACTGGCATAAGAAAAATGGATTCTTTGTTGTTTACGTTAATGGGCAGTTAAAATGGCGTTACGAAGGACCCACCATGACCTCCGATGCCGTGTACTTTAAATATGGAATTTATAGAAGTTTTATGTCTAGGTACAAGATCAGAAATTCCGTTGATGAAGTACCGCCTCAGGTAGCTTATTTTTCAAATGTGAAGCGATCTAAGTCCCGCGAAGGTTTAATGCCTTGATTCTTCATCAGCTAATTAAATCTCCATGAGCGAATTAGACTTTTTTGATGCACGATTAACCACTATCGTCTCAAATTTTCAGAGCTGTTTTCATAAAAAATCTGTTTGTTCGTTTAGAGCAACTAGCAGATATAATGGTCGGTTATCCAATGGTTTATTAGCCTGTTAGTTTGAGTTTTAGACTATATATTTATCGGATAGTGATGAACTCAATACCAGCTGGCGCATGCTGACCTTTCCCCTTAGTTAGTACCACTTCTTCGATGAGATTTTGCTAAGCAGCACGCTTAGCGAATTCCTCTGGTGGCACATAGCCAAGTGCACTATGTGGTCTTACTTTATTGTAATGATCTCGCC
>NZ_WBYR01000015.1:0-26849 GCF_013283315.1 Marinobacterium sp. xm-g-59
CAGTGTCACTGTCACAGATCACCACAGTGGCGGCTAAATACGATATTACCTTTGACGGTGAGCGCCCAGAAGGTGTGATCACCTTTGATAGCGACGCCTTGATTGCCGGTGAGACCTCGGGTGTCACAGTGACCTTCGCTGAGTCTGTCACCAACCCTCGTGATGCCATCATTGTCAGCAACGGTACGCTGTCACCGCTGGTACCGGTGGAAGGCACAGTCATTCCGCGTACTGTGTGGAAGGGTGTGTTTACCCCAACGCTGAAGATCGAAGCCGATGAGACGACGCTGGTGCTGGATAACAGCCTGGTGACTGACAATGCCGGTAATACCGGTACGGGTCTGAGTGTCTCTAACCCGATCTCTATCGATACCCTGGGTCCTGTCGCAGAGCTTAGCTCTAGCGTGCTCTACAACGGTAACCGTCTGATCACCATCGATTTTGGTGAGCAAGTGACTGACTTTGATGTGAACGACATTGTCGTGACCAACGGCATCAAAGTGACCAGTGGCTTTACTGAAGTTCAAGCAGGGCAGGTCTACACTCTGGAAGTCGCGCCTACCGCGGCAGCACAGGATAATCCTACCGGTGACGTCACCGTCACACTGCGTAAAGGCACGATGACCGACAGCCTGGGTAACCTTAACGCA
Organism: Marinobacterium sp. xm-g-59; assembly: GCF_013283315.1. Taxonomy (NCBI): domain Bacteria; kingdom Pseudomonadati; phylum Pseudomonadota; class Gammaproteobacteria; order Oceanospirillales; family Oceanospirillaceae; genus Marinobacterium; species Marinobacterium sp. xm-g-59. The sequence goes on from NZ_WBYR01000015.1 coordinate 651, forward strand.
GAGCAGTCGATTGCGCGTCCTTGGGATATCCGTGCGCCTGAAATTACCCGTATCAATGCCGAGAGCGGTTCCTACACCGCCGGCGATACCATCGCGATTGCTGTTACCTACGATGAGATCGTCAATGTTGATGCCGTGAACGGCACACCGTTCCTTGCCCTGAACAACGGCCAGGTGGCTGAGTATGTGCGCGGTAGCGAGAGCAACACGCTGGTGTTTGAGTACACCGTGGTACAGAACGATCAGGTCGATGCGCTCAATGTGCAGGCACTGGTGAAAGACGGTGCCAACATTACTGACAATGCGGGTAACGACGCTAAGACTTACATCACTCCCGGTGCCAACCTCTCCAACCATGCAGTGGTTGAAATTGATGGCGTTGCGCCAACGATTGTCACCATCTCTGCGGCAGAGGACGCGCTGTACCTAGCAGGTGACAGCGTTGAACTGACAGTTCAGTTCAGCGAGAACGTCTACATCGACTTCACCAACGGTTCACCGATTCTGGCACTGAGTAACGGTGCGGTCGCTGAGTATGTCGATGGTGACGGTTCAAGCTTCCTGAACTTCCGCTACACCGTTCAGCCAAATGACTTCGATACCACCGATCTAGATGTACATGCACTGATCACTAACGGCTCGGTGTTTAAGGACATCTCCGGCAACGAAGCCAATATGGCGATCCTGAGCGACAACAGCCGTCTGGCGTACCGCTCGGATGTGGTGGTGGATGCTGCGACACCGTACATCAACACCATCTCTGCCAACGCCGGTCACTACAACGAAGGCGAGATCATTGATATCGCCCTGGGTTGGAACAAACCGGTTGAGATGAACGATGCGCTGGGTACCCCAGAGCTGAAACTGAGCAATGGCGAAATCGCCACCTACAACGCCGCAGCCTCTACACCAACACGCCTAGTCTTCAGCTATGCCGTTAAAGCGACTGATTTTGAGTCGGACGCACTGGCGATTGCTGAACTGCGCACCAATTACGCGACTTTCAACGGCGTTGTTGCTGGTGAATCTGCTGACCTGACCCTGCCAAACGGCGGTGCGATCGCGCAGGCTGAAGGCGGCATCTTTATCGATCTGACGCTACCAGAAGTAGAGTCTATCAGCGTTCTCGACGAGAACGGTTCTGCAGATCTGAGCGCGGGTGAAGCGGCAACGCTTACCATCGAATTTAATGGGGCGATCAAAGAGCTGCGCCCAGAGTTCTTCAACATCGAGAACGGCGCGCTGAGTAACCTCAGCAGTGAAGATGGCGTGACCTGGACAGGCACGTTCACTCCGCTGAAAGACACGCAAGCCGGTGAGCAGACTCTGAGTCTGGATCTCACCAAAGTTTCTGATTTGGCAGGCAACTTTGGCCTCGGTCAGTCACAAGATGCTAACTACACCTTGGATAGCGCTTACCCAACCGTGACCATCCGCTCGGATGCGGACGGCATCGTTAATGGCGATGTGCGCATGGTGGTGAACTTCTCTGAGTCGGTGCAGGACTTTGACCTGAGCAAGCTCAGCGTCGAAGGCGGTAGCATTGATCAGTTAAGCCTGGAGACACCGGATAACTCGGGTCGTCCTGAAGGCGAATATAGCTTTGTTGTAACCCCAGACCGTAATAGCACCCAGCCGATTAAAGTGCGCGTGATGGATGGCGTTGTCACTGATGAGGCCGGCAACCCCAACAAAGCGTCGGATGTTCTGCTCCAGCCAGTCGATACGGTAAAAGCGAAGATCGAAGGTATCCACGCTGAGGCCGGAGCCTATGCGGTGGGTGATACCGTTCAGTTGACGGTTAAATTCAGTGAATCGCTCGACTTCGAATCGGCGCCAGAACATGCCCCTTCACTCTTTTTAAACAACGGTAAACAGGCTGTTTACCTGAGCGGTGCGGGCACAGACACCTGGACCTTCAACTACGAATTTAGTGAGCCTGCGGCCTCTGCAAACCCTCTGCAGGTGCTGGCGTTCCTCGAAAATGATGCAAAACTCGTCGATGTTGCCCACAACCGTGCCAACGTCAGCCTGAACAGCACAAACCGCCTGCAGGAGACTGTCATCGTTGATGGTATCGAACCTCAGGCTGTTAGTTTTAGCGCAGTAGCGGGTAGTTACGGAATCGAAAATGTCGTTTGGATTCAGATGGAGACCAGCGAATGGGTCAACGTTGATACTGCGTCTGGCCGCCCAACCCTCGAATTGGCCAACGGTGGCGTAGCCACCTACGTGTCAGGTTCCGCATCCAATACGCTACTGTTCCGCTACGAAGTCGAAATGACCGATCACTCAGTTGATGCCCTCGAAGTTAGCGGCATCAACATGAACGGCGGTTTGATCTCTGATGCAGCGGGCAACGCCGTTGCTGCTTTTGGATCAGACCTACTGATCAATGCAGATGCGTCACCGGTTGCGGTAGACACCAACGCACCGACCTTGCAGCTGGTTAATCTGGTTGAAGATGCTGGCTCAGAAAACGATGTCCTCAACGATGGCTACTACGGCATCGATACGGTCGTTGCGTTTGATATCCAGTTTGATGAAGCGCTGCTAGTCGATACCAGCGCCGGTGAACCAGTACTTTCGCTGAGTAACGGTCAAACGGCAGCGTATATCGCTGAGCGCTCTGATCTTGCTAACGGCATCATGCGTTTTGAGTACCGTGTTGCTGAGGAGCACATCAATAAAGATTACCTGCGCGTACTGGGCATGGCCGAGCAGGGTGCTCAGATCACTGATCTGGCGGGTAATGACGCTGTGGTTGATATCGATCCGAGCGCGCTGAACTACTCAACGCTGTCGATCGATACCAAACGATTCAATCTAGAACTCACTGACGATCAGCCAGAGATTGCAGCGATTCCGGGTGAGCCGATCACCGTTACGCTAACCTTTGATGAGCCTCCATCAGCCTTTGATGAATCGGTTTTATTCATCAAACCGGCTGATGGCTCCGAAGTTTTGGATGAACAGAACCTCATTCAGCCTGCACCCTTCGATCTTTTTGATACTCACTCCATCGTTGTAGAGGGCAGCCTGACTCAGGTTGATGAGCGCACCTACACCATTCAACTCTCTACCAACAACAACTTCCGCGGTGAGCTCGAGATCAGTGTCGCTGCTGAGGCTGTCGCTGACCGCTCAGGTAACCCGCTGACTCAAGCGGCTGTGCTGGTTCAGCCGGTTGATACGATCACCACGGCCTTCCAAATTACGCCAGTGGCGGGTCCTTTTATTGGCTCGGATGCGAGTGTGCATCTATTTACTGATACCGGTATTGAACTGACCGACGGTCAGGACTACCGCGTTGATTATGAGACCGACGCCGCTGACGGTCAGGTGTTGATCACACTGTTGAACGGTTACCGCGGCCCTATGCTGGTCGAGGTGCGTGACAACTCTTCTGTTTCAACCGACTACATCAACGAGTTTACCAAGCAGTCGACTAGCCTAGATACTTCGCTGCGCGCCATGCTCAGTGTTGATGAAGCAGCACCTGAATCCAAGCCCATCACTGTGATTGTCTCGCCTCTGACAGAGCTGGCCGTGCGTAAAGCCGGGTATGTTGAGGGTGAAATACCCAGCTTGTTGTCTGCAGAACAGCTCGACTACAACGTCAAGATCGCTGCGTTGTTTGGCCTTGAAGGCATTGATATTACCCGCACTCGCGTCACGACAACGCTGGATAAGCAGTTCGACGAGAACGACGGTCTCTCTGCTGGCGAAGCCTACGGTGAAGCACTGGCAGCACTCGCCGTAAAAGATACCGATACCGGCTCTGCTCGCGCAACCATCGAGATGTTAGTGGACGGTATTGTTGAAAACACCGACAACCAAACACTGGAATTCACACCGCTGGCAGCACTGGAGATCGACCAGGCGGCCAATGCCGTTGACCTGATGCAGGATGTGGAAGCCTCAGGTCAGGAGTTTACTGCAGACGATCTAGAGAAAGCGCAAGCGCTGCGTGCTGTTTTACGCACCGCAGCTGATGTTGAGCCGTTCGTAACCATCGAACAGCTTGAGCTGATCGGCGTTCAGGGTGTCAGCGAAAACACCCTTAGCTTGGCACACCGCCTGCTGACTCAGACCGCCGATGACGGTTCGGATGTGGACAGCATCGCCAAAATCGATGCACTGCTCTCTAGTGCTCTGGCTGCACTGGATACGATCACCATCGCCGCTGAACAGAACACCGCTGCAGACGATGTGACGCACGCGCACTATGTAGCGCTGGGTTTCCCAGACTTTTCACCGGTATTTGAGCAGGCATTTGCCAAAGTATTGGATCAAACCGGTATCGGTGCCGCTCAGGTGGGTGATATTACGCTGTTTGAAGCGATGCTTGGCAGCTATCAAAACCTGATTAGCTTTGTGGTTGATCCACAGTCAGTGGATCTAGAGCCAACTCTTGCCGATTACGAGCGCCTTGGCATCACCGGTATCGACAATGACGATATGGTGACCGTACTTAATGGCGGCCTGAGCACCAACACCGAGCTCTCTTATGCGGTGATGGATATCAACGAGCTGCAGTTCTTGGTAGACGACTTTAACGGCTCGATGGATGCAATCCGCCTCTACAGCGAAGATCCAATCGCCAATGCTGATCAGATCCCAACGCTTGAGACATACCAGAAACTGCGTCTTGCCAACATGGACGAGGCGCTCGTTGATAGCATCAACTCCGTGCTGGCTGATAGCGATATCGTGATTACAGCGGACGGTGTGCGTAACGAAACGCAGACCATTATCAACGCGTATAACAGCCTTCTAAGCTTCAATGCTCAGGACGCTGATGCAGTTGCTCCTGCGACTGAAGATTATGCCGTTCTGGGCGTAAAACAGCTCACCGATGATCGTGCAGTTAACTTTGCAACATCGCTGCTCATCAATAAAACCGTCGATCAGATCGACTCAACGGCAGAGCTTGAAGCGATTGCCGATGCGATCAACGCACTGCTCTACACCGTCGATCTTGAAGATGCCTCAACAGCGGCGACTGATGAAAATGCGATTACCGTCGAGCAGTTGAGCTTACTAAATCAAACCGTCACTCAGGCACAGCTTGCCTCTGTACGCGCCTTTATGGCAACCAAGGCCGATACTGATGTGGCCGAACTCACTGAGCTGACTCATCTAGTTGATGCTGTTGTTACCGCAGCAGATCGCATTAAATCCTTCTCTGAAGATCCAGTCGCAGCGTCGGATGTAATCAACGGTGGTCTGGGTGAACCGACTGAGCTTGATTACGAAGTCGTACTCGCAGGCACCGGTACTACCATCTCAGCGCTAGGCGCAATGAACGAGATCCTGGCTGACAGTGATGTGGTCGTTGGTGAGACTGATCTTCAGACTGAGCTGAACTCACTCGTCTCTATTTACAACGTGCTGTACGGCATGGCGGATGGCGGTGAAGTTAACGAAGTTGATGCGCTATCACTGACCGATTATGACACTCTGGGTATCAACGATCTTGATACGACGGACAGTAACGACCTAACGACAAGCTTCCTGAACTCTCTAATGGATGTTCAGAGCAGCGAAGGTATTGATACAGCCGCTGAGCTGCAAGCCCTTAGCAACGCCGTAATCGCTTTGCGCGAGACCGTTGTAAACGGAACTAATACAGAAACTGGCATCACCGTTGATCAGTTGATCCTACTTGGCTTAACTGATGCAACAGAGGCGAACCTGACGGCACTGCAGACCGTAATCGCACGTGATGCGGTTGAGAGCTACAACAACTTTGCAACATTGGCTGATCTTCAATCCGTAGCAACCAACGTCTTTACTGCGCTGAACACGCTAAGCGCGCACACTGCATTGGATGCTGACGCTGCGAATAACCCTACCGAAGCGGTATACGCACAGGCAGGTGTTGCAGGTGTGACTGAAGATAACCTACTGGCAGTTAACGCACAGGTTCGTCTAGCGGCGACATCAGAAGATAAAGACTCGCTTGAAGAGCTAACCGCACTGGTTGAAGCTGCAGATGCTGCAATCGAGTACATCCGTACCACCGTTGCCCCAGAGATCCGTGCTGTTATCGAACTGGCAGATGGTGAGACAGGTCTCACCCTAGACGAGCAACTTGCTGCTTACAGCGCAGCAGGCGTCACTGATGTCACGGAGGATAACCTGCTTGCAGTCAATGCACAGGTGCGCCTGGTGGTTGACATTGCTGGCAAAGACAGTGTCAGTGAGCTGCAAAACCTTGTCACACTGGCTGACGAAGCGCTTGTCTACCTGACAACCGTTGCCGTTGAAACCGATTATGAAAACATTACACAAGAGGCTCAGCTAGCAGCATACAGTGCTGCCGGTGTTCTGGGTGTGACAGCAGACAACCTTCTCGCTGTAAACGCTCAGATGCGTGTTACAGAGAACCAAGCGACAGTGGCTGAAGTTCAAGCGACTGTTACAACTGCAGATGCCGCACTCGCGAAGATCGAAGCGCACGCCGAAGGTGATGATGCACTTGCAATCACCGATTACGAAGCGGTAGGCGTTCTGACGGTTACCGACGAAAATCTATTGGCAGTCAATGCACAGGTTGTCCGTGCTGAAGATCTAGCAGCAGACTCGGTTGAAGAGATCGGCGGTCTAGTTGATGCGGCGAACAATGCATTGGCGTTCATCCTGAGCGACATCGCACCGCTGACGTCTACAGAAACACTAGATGCTACAGCACAAATCGAAGCCTACAACGCTGCGGGCATCACCGGTGTTACAGAAGATAACCTGCTGGCCGTAAATGCTCAGATCCGCAAGCAGCTTGCTGCGGATAGCAACGCAACAGACAATCTCGATACCGTAGCGGATATCCAGGCTAAGGTGACTGCCGCGAATGATACGATCGCATACCTAGACAGCACAGTTGCGCTTGAAGAGGACTACCTAAACCTTACTCAGGCACAGCAGGTCACTGCTTACCATGAAGCGGGTGTTCTAAGCGTCACAGCTGACAATGTTCTAGCGGTCAACGCGCAGATGCGTCTAGAGACGACAGCCGAGAACAAAGACGCTGTTGCAGAGATCGAAACCATCGTTGGCCTAGCGAACGATGCAATTACATACCTTAGCACTACAGTTGCGCCTGAACTGAACGTAGAGATAATCACGCTTTCAGATCAGTTGGCAGCATATGGCGCAGCAGGCATCACAGGCGTATCTGAAGATAACCTTCTTGCCGTTAACGCACAGAATCGTCTAGTAACAGATGGTACGCTGAAAGATAACGTCGATGAGCTACAAGCGCTTGTGACTGATGCAAACGATGCGATCACTTACCTAGCAACTGTTGCAGATGAAACTGCAGCACCAGAGACTATCGCTGAGGGTGAAACAGGTATCACACTGGCAGACCAGCTAGCCGCATACAGTGCAGCGGGTATCCAAGGTATCACTGTAGAGAATCTACTCGCGGTTAACGCACAGTTCCGTGTGGCAACCGATAAAGCGACTGTGAACCAGATTCAAACGATCGTAACGCAGGCGAATACTGAACTTTCACAGATCGAAGAGTTCGCAGCAGATACAGAAACGGTACTAGCTGAGACTGACTACTCGGATGTGGGTGTGACCGGAGTATCTGAAGATAACTTGCTTGCTGTAAACGCGCAGGTACTTCTTGCTGTAGATGGTGATGCAGATTCTGTCTCTGAAATCCAAGATATCGTGACCGATGCAAATGATGCATTGGCTTACATCTTGAGCGACATCGCACCGCTGACGTCTACAGAAACACTAGATGCTACAGCACAAATCGAAGCCTACAACGCTGCGGGCATCACCGGTGTTACAGAAGATAACCTGCTGGCCGTAAATGCTCAGATCCGCAAGCAGCTTGCTGCGGATAGCAACGCAACAGACAATCTCGATACCGTAGCGGATATCCAGGCTAAGGTGACTGCCGCGAATGATACGATCGCATACCTAGACAGCACAGTTGCGCTTGAAGAGGACTACCTAAACCTTACTCAGGCACAGCAGGTCACTGCTTACCATGAAGCGGGTGTTCTAAGCGTCACAGCTGACAATGTTCTAGCGGTCAACGCGCAGATGCGTCTAGAGACGACAGCCGAGAACAAAGACGCTGTTGCAGAGATCGAAACCATCGTTGGCCTAGCGAACGATGCAATTACATACCTTAGCACTACAGTTGCGCCTGAACTGAACGTAGAGATAATCACGCTTTCAGATCAGTTGGCAGCATATGGCGCAGCAGGCATCACAGGCGTATCTGAAGATAACCTTCTTGCCGTTAACGCACAGAATCGTCTAGTAACAGATGGTACGCTGAAAGATAACGTCGATGAGCTACAAGCGCTTGTGACTGATGCAAACGATGCGATCACTTACCTAGCAACTGTTGCAGATGAAACTGCAGCACCAGAGACTATCGCTGAGGGTGAAACAGGTATCACACTGGCAGACCAGCTAGCCGCATACAGTGCAGCGGGTATCCAAGGTATCACTGTAGAGAATCTACTCGCGGTTAACGCACAGTTCCGTGTGGCAACCGATAAAGCGACTGTGAACCAGATTCAAACGATCGTAACGCAGGCGAATACTGAACTTTCACAGATCGAAGAGTTCGCAGCAGATACAGAAACGGTACTAGCTGAGACTGACTACTCGGATGTGGGTGTGACCGGAGTATCTGAAGATAACTTGCTTGCTGTAAACGCGCAGGTACTTCTTGCTGTAGATGGTGATGCAGATTCTGTCTCTGAAATCCAAGATATCGTGACCGATGCAAATGATGCATTGGCTTACATCTTGAGCGACATCGCACCGCTTACGGCAACAGATTCAACGGATGCGTCAACTCAGATCACAGCATACGAAGCAGCTGGTATCACAGGTGTTACAGAAGATAACCTGTTGGCAGTTAACGCTCAGATCCGTAAGCAGCTGACAGCAGATGTTGAACTAGACGCACCAACGGAAAACTTAAACTCAGTTCTTGAGCTTCAGGCTAAAGTCACTTCAGCAAACGATGCCATCGCTTACCTTGAATCTGATGTCCAAGTTGAAACCTACGCCCTTGATGATCTCTCAGGTGGTGAAGCCGCTCTTACAACGACAGAGCAGCTAGCAGCCTATGCAGATGCTGGTGTGCTTAACGTGACAGTCGATAATCTATTGGCCGTTAACGCGCAGATGCGTCTTGAGACCACCACAGGTAATAAAGACTCTGTCGCTGACATTCAAACCATCGTTGGTCTGGCTAATGATGCCATAGCGCTGATTGAAACCTTCAACAACTCAGACGGCGCAACCGATCTGGGTAATGGCAACACTGCACTGAGCACCGACGATTACGCGGCGGCAGGTATTCTAAACGTGACTGCAGATAACCTAGTGGCAGTGAATGCGGTGATCCTAGGTTCTGCGACAGGCGAAACCACTACGGTTGGTGATATCCAGACGATCGTGAATAACGGTATTCAAGCCCAGCTTGATGCCATGGCGAAGATCTCCGATTACGCCGATGCCTATGTTGTAGGCACTGAAACGACAGCGGGCGATGCGTCAACCAAAGCGGTTCAGACTATCGATCCGGGTGTATTGGCAGCGGCTGATGGCTATACGCTTCACCTAGGTACTGTAACGCTTGAGACAGGTGCTTTTGCCTCTGCGCCAACCGTTGCAGAGATGATCACAGCTTTCCAAGCAGATTCAGCCTACACACTCGCGCCGTTCACTATTGCTGATAACGGCAGTGGTCTGCTTGAGATCACCTTCAAAAACTTCGGTGTTCATAGCAACATGGGTGAACTGCACACAGCACGCCCAACACTGGAAGATTTTGTCACAGCGGGTGTAACGGGTCTTACTGAGAAACAGCTGTACGCAGCCGTTGACTTAGTAGAACAGAAAGCACCTGATCAGGTTGATCAGCTAGCTGAAATTCAGACGGTTGCGACGAACGCAGCGACCGTTCAGGCCAACAACTTGAATGTGGTGCTGAACTACGCCATCGATAGCGCAAACACTAAACCAACTGTAATGACCTACAAACTTGCAGGTCTGACTGCAGTAACCGAACTGACGCTTCCAGCCATCAACAAGTTGATTGCACTGGAAGACAGCAACACTGTTTACGACTTCGATACAGCGGCAGCTATCGTTAACGCAGGTGTACAGGCGTACACGGATGCACTGCTGAAGATTGCGAACCACGCAAACGAGCTAGCGGATGCTCCAGTACCAACACTGGACGATTACGAAACAGCTGGTATCACAGGCCTAATCGCCGATGATATCGATATGATCAACGCGCTGATCATTCAGCGTGAAGCGGACGATGATGGCATCGCGACCACCTCATCAGGCATCCAGAGTGTTGTAAACGCAGGTCTTGCTGCTGTATTCAAACTTCGCGATGCAGCGGAAGGTAATACAGCGGTTGATAACCTCACGGAAGATGACTACACAGCAGTAGGTATAGACGCTGCTGACATTCCAGATGTAGCTGCACTGAACAGCTCACTTGATAGTCAGCCAGTAAATGGCGTGATTGCACGTAACTTCTCGACGCTATCAAGTGTCGTTGCAGCGGTTAAAAAGCTCGTCGAGATTGCTGATGGTACCGATGGTAACGCAACGGATGTGATGACTGCGGATGACCTAATCGCCATGGGTCTAACAGGCCTGGAAGCGACAACCGGTGAGTCGGCTAAACAGAGCGCCGCGATCGCGATCTTCAACGATCTGGTGGATACCAAAGCAAACGCGGATGTTGGTACCGTTGCCGAGACGCAGGCGCTTTACAACGCAGTACAGGCAGCCCTTCGCACCGCGATGGGTGAAACACCTAAGATCACCAAGGAACAGCTGAAACTACTCGGTTTTGATGTTGATAACGCCGATAGCAACGTGCTTACGGATGTTACCGACGACAACCTAACAGCGATTCAGCAGGTACTTGTTAATCTTGCGATCGATACAGACTTCAGTGCGCTGACAGATCTCGCTTCACTAAAAACGCTAGTTAACGATGCAATCGCAGCAATGAATGCGATTTCAACAGCGGCGGGCAGCAATGATGCCTCAGCGATTGTTGATGTCACCACCCTGAATGATATGGGTGTGACTGATGTGACGGACTACGCTGCGATCAACAGCGTACTTGAACTGGCGAGCACCACAACAGCGAAAGTATCGAACTACGGTCAGATTAAAGCGATCGTCGATAGCTACAATCTAATTCTGAAAATGGCCAATGATGGCACCGTTGAAGCTGAAGCTCAGGATTACGACAACATTGGTATCACCGGTGTAACTTCAGCGGATGAAGTCGCTCTTGTTAACAGCTACATCATCGCTAAGAACGACAGCACTCGTGTTAATACGGTGACCGATCTTCAGAACCAGGCAACCGCACTAACAACGATGTTAACACTGGCTGAAGAGAGCGATGTCGTTGGTATCGATAATGCAACAGCGACAGCGCTAACACTTACCGACCTAGAATATCTGGGCTTTACCACCGCACCTGCAACACCAGCGGTATCGGGCACAGAGATTAGTGCAGTTAACCTAGACTCAATCCGTCTAGCAATTGCCAACACCGCAGATGATCACTCAGATATCCTAGATTTCACCGCTCTTGAAACGCTGATCAACGATACAGCGACTTCGGCGAACGTGATTCAGGCATACGCCGCAGCAAATGATGGTGCTAACGCACCAACTGCTGCTGATTTCGCCGCTATTGGTGTGGCTGGAGTAACCGATGCGAACGTAGCTGCGATCAACTCGTCACTCTCCACCAGCGGTGTGCTCGATAGCATCGCAAGCAGCGTCGCAACCGACACACAAGACATCGTCGATGCCTGGGCTAAAGTCGAAACGCTCGCCGATGGAGGCGTAGATAGTGTTGATGTCGCGCAACAGACAGTAGACATAATTCCTGAAACAAATACCCCATCAGGTACGGCAACATCGATTACTCAAAATGGCTTTACCATATCGACAGAAAGTGTGTTCGGCAGTACCTGGGCACTTAATGAGGCATTTGATAATGACCTCGGGTCAGGTTATGCAAATGCCGATGGCGATCCTACTAATGTCCTTATTATTGATGCGGATAAGGCGTATCAACTCTCTGGATATACGCTTAAATCTACAAATGCCGGATACCCTAAATCTTGGACACTTGAAGGTTCAAACGATAGTTTGACGTGGACTATTCTAGATACGCAGACTGACTCGCAAGAAACTCAGAACACGAGCCACACATATCTTTTTCCAAGTGCAACAACAGATGCATACCAGCAGTACAGGTTCAACGTGACCGCTACAGGAAACGGTAACGAACTAGAGTTATTAAACTTCGAACTGTTGATAGATGAGGTCAGTTACACGGTTTACAACAGTGATGATGACTTAGACGGTTTTGTTGGTATTGACGATGATATTCAGTTAGCGACGGCAAGCGACTTTGCAGCGTTAGGCATAACTGGGTTGTCTAATGCGGCGGCCTCATTTTTGAGTCATCTGATTGACGAGCGTAACCTCACGGATGTCGGTGATATTGCGGCATTACAGTCGTTGGCTGATGCCGTTGAAGCGCTCTTGGCGACCAACACTGTCGATGATGGTTCATCCACTGCGGCCGGGGGTGATGTCACGCGGGCGCAACTTAATCTGCTTGGCTTGAGCCTTGTTGATGATACGAACTATGCCGGTGTCATCACGTATTTAAAGGGCAATGGTGATCTTAACTACGCAACCGTTGATCATTTTGCGAAGGTCAAAGCTGACATTGTTGCCAACCTAGACAACCTCTCGGAGATTGAGAAGGCCGCGGAACTCAATACCGCGACCACCAGTTACCCGACGTTAGCCCAATGGGACACGATTAACGGCCTGGATGCCTCGACCGCTGATGATGTGACGTCGTCTAATCTTGCTGCAATCAACTCGCTGCTCAATACGACGGAGGTGACGGGAGCAACGGTCAGTAACACGGCGACATTGCGCACGCTGATTACGTTGTACAAGAGTGTTCTGACGGCGGCGACCTCAGGCGGCGCGGCGGCAGCGTTAACGCAGTCGGAGTATGAGTCGATTGGTGTGACAGGTTTTAGCACGACCACAGCGCGTGCTGCAGCCGAGGTAACTGTACTCAACGAGGTGATCTCGAGCTTTACGGATAACACTCGGGTTGATCGTATTAATGAGGTGGTGGGTATCCGCAAAGCGGTGACGGCTCTGATCGATACCGTTGAAGGCAAAACGCCCGCGATTACCAAAGCTCAGCTGGGCTTATTGGGCTTTGATCTCGACAACGCCGATGCTGACGTGGCAACACCCTCGGTAACTGACGATAACCTTAGCGCAATTCAGAAGGTCCTGAAAGATACAGGTATTGGCACCGATTACGATACCGTCGATACGCTTGCCAAAGTCCAGGCGCTGGTTGACGGTGCTGTGAACGCCCTAGAAGCAGTTAAAGCAGAAGCGGACGCGAATGATTCAGATTCAGTGACCGTCGCTCAACTTGAAGCGATGGGTGTTGAGGGTGCTGATGATTCTGGAACAGCCAGTGATAACATTGCGCTGATCAATAGCATCCTAGATAGCGCTGTTGCATCAAGCGAAGTCAACACACTGGAAAAGGTTCAGAAGCTTGTTGATATCGCAGCCAAAGTTGTTGCGCTGGCTGGGGATGCCTCTGCAGCCAAACTAACACAGGCAGAAATTGCGCTGATTGGTATCAATGATATGGACACCGATGCTGAAGTTGCGCTTCTGAACGATCTAATCGTGGCGGATACTACTGCTCAGGCAACCGTAGCTGAAATTCAAACATTCGCAGATGTGGCATCTAAAGTGTTGGTGAACGCCGCGCTTGAAACAACAGCAACCTTTGATGACACCAATGCGCTGACAGCTACTGAGCTTGAAACTCTCGGTTTCACTAACGATACAAATTCACCGCGCACGCTGACCGCTAATGGTGCAGCGAGCGACTCTGTAAATGCAGAGAACCTAGGCTTAATCCGCCTAGCGATTGCCAATACAGCGAACGATTATTCAGGCGTAAACCGCCTCACCAAACTGACCACACTTGTTACAGACGTTGCCACCGCAGCCAACAAACTTGTGAACTTTGCTGAATCTGTTCCTACCCCTACAGATGCTGCACTGATCCCAACCGTTGCTGACTTCGAAGCGATTTTTGTAACAGGTGTGGACAGCACTAATTTGGCATCTGTACTGGATGTCTTAGCGCAGTCTAGCGTCACAGTATCTAGCGACATTCAGGCTAAGGTTCAGGCGGTTGTTAATAGCTACAACCTTATTCTGACAGCTGCTGATGCGACCGATAACGACACATCAACAATTGCTGAAACGGATTACACCAACCTGGATGTAACGCTCAGCGATGATGCCGTGATCAAAACAGCTCAGATCAGTATTCTGGGGGACATTATCGATATTCAATCGAATGACGATGTCGATACAGTCACTGAGCTACAAACTATCGCGGATAACATCAAAGCGGTGCTGGATACAGCGGTACTTGCCGATGGAACAGATCCGGCTACCAACGGTGTTACCTTTGAACAGCTGAACGGCCTAGGAATCAGTGGCGCTACTGCCGATAACATCGCAGCGATCCGTATCGCGCTGATGAACAAAGGCAGCGATACCAACCTGAGCTCTATTGATAGTTATGACGAACTGAAGTCGTTGGTAAACAACGTGATCAACGCACTCGAAATCTTAGCGAACTACGCTGCTGATGAAGTGGCCGCAGAGCAGATTCCAGATGTAGATACATACAACTACGCGACCTTCCTAGAAGTCACCGGCGATAACTTTGAGGCGGTACAGCGTGAGCTGATTGCGGCTGAGCGTGATGATGCCGATACCACCGCCAAGTTGCAGGCGGTTGTGGATGCGGGCTTGGCGGTTCAGAAAGCTGCGCTTGAGAAGATCGTGGCCTACAGCACTCCGGTTGCCAGTGGCACGGTCGTGGATGCAGGCGATAGCACAATCAACGCAAATGGTAGCCTCAACGATGCCACCCCGCGCCACCTGAGCATGGATCTGACGGGGCTATTGGCCACCGACAGCTTCACCCTGCGTGTTGGCAGTGACACCTTGGTCACTGAAGCTCTAGCAACGGCTGATGCAGCGACCTTGGTTGCGGCCCTAGAGAGCGTAACGGGTTATGATGATCTAGCCTTTAGTGTGCGTGCTGATGGCGAGGTGCTGCACATTGAGTGGAAAGACTGGGGTGCCTATGGCGCTGCAGCCACATTGCGTGCCGCACAACCGAGCCTAGATGACTATCTCCTATCGGGTGCCCAGTTCCGCACTAGTAACGGCATTGATGCCGACAACCTCTATGCGGTGAACAAGGTCGTTGAAGGAAGCACCTTCACGGCAGTGACTACGAGTAACGTTGCCACGGTCGTGGGTGAACTTGAGACTGAGCTGGAAACAGCAGGGCAGGGCTTGGATGCCCAAACCGCGGCATTGGCAATCATCGAAGCCTACGCCGATGGCGGTTCAACCGCACCCACAGTGGAAGATTACACGCTGGCGCAGGTGACGGGCGTTACTGAAGACAATCTGGTGGCGGTTAATACCCAGCTTAAAGCGCTGAATACCAATATCACGACTACGCATACCGTCAGTGACATTGAAGTCGCGGTTGCCTCGGCCAATACCAAATTGGCAGCCTTTGAAGCGAATACACCAGCCGATCCGCAGGTAGGCTTTACGGTGGCGGAATACGCCGCGGTCGGCCTTGCCACAGGCATCAGCGATGATGTGGCCAACGGCATCGATAACCTGAAAGCCGTCAATGCCCAGGTGGCCTTGGCCGCTGAGGGTGATGCCAACCGGGTGCTCGACCTAAACTACTTACTGGCTAAAGCCGATGCCGCCATTGCCGCTATCGAGGCCTACAACAACGGCACCTTGGGTCGCGAGCTCACCGTCGATGACTACGCCGCCGCAGGTATCACCGGCGTCACACCAACAACACTCTATGCCGTCAACAACGAAGTGAAGTTCGATAGTGCGCTCGTCCTTAACAGCGTCAGCGAAATACAGGCGGTTGTGGATCCCGGTCTGGTAGCGGCTTCGGATGCCCTAACGTACACACTAGCCATTGCTGCCGACGCACAAAGCTTTAGTGAGCTTTCCAGCACGACATCGTCCTTCGTGCCCCAGATCGATAATAACAGCGATCAAGACGCTGCAGGTATCGTTGAGACTTTTTTCAATTGGCACGAACCTAATAATTATGACGCTTATAAGGCCTTTGATAGCAGCACAGGTACAGGCGACAGCAATGGTGCTCACAGTGAAGGCGCTTTGAATGGGTCCAACTCAGCCATTTTGGGTTGGAAGGATCCCGCAACAACACCCACAAATCTTGGCGCATTCCAATCCGTAACGGTTATCGCACGTGCTGGCCTGGGTGGTCGCGTGCCGGGTGAATTCGCTGTTGAGGGATACAATCCCGATACCTCGAACTGGGAACCGATTGGGAGCTTCACCAACACAACCCAAGGCGGTTTTTCCGTTACGAGAGAACAGCTCTTAAACAAACCCTATGACGCCTACGACTTTCCAGAGGAAAAGCTTTACTCAGGGTTCCGCTTGGTTATCGATACAACGGCCAACCAAGAAAATTCTGGGTCTGATGGTTACATTAATATTAACCAGCTTACGTTTAATACCAAGACCCCGATTGATAATAGCTACGTTACTGCCTCTTTAGAGGACCTAAATACCGCCGGCTTACTAGGCGTATCAACTGATAACTATGCAGCGGTCGTAGAGCAAATTGCACGTACCCAGCCAACTGATGCAGCTGGCTTACAGGCGGCAGTGGGTTTGGCTGACGCTGCGATACAGTTACTAACCGATTATGAAGACGGTGACACAGCCTTAACGGTGGATGACTTTGTGGCTGCCGGCCTTGAAGGAGTTGACACCTATAACCTTGAGTTTGTTGTTGCGCGTTTGGAAGCCCAGACCGATGCGGCGTTGAAAGACACCTGCAGTGAGTTGCAATCCATTGTGACCAGCGGTGTAAGTGATTACCGCGGTGAGCTTGATACGCGGATTAATACTTTCGCCAATGATCCGATCACTGTTTTCACTGCCGAAAGCGGTGGTGACGACAACGCGCTATTTGATAATACTGTCCTTGCCGCCTCAACCGATTTGATCAGTGGCGTATCAGCTACGACCGGTCTGGTTGACGGCATAACAAATCAAGACAGCGGCGAAGTGCTGAGCAGCGAGATCACGCTAGGCGCCGAAGCCAGCGGCAATACACGTTTGCGCTTTGAGAGTTTAAAAGCGGCATTCAACAGCGATGTAGTGGCGACCCTGCCTGAAGAGTTCGTGGTGAAGGGACGCCTCGACTACACCGCCGACGCCTCTATTTGGTATGACCTGGCAACGTTCACACGATCTACAGTCGATCTCATGCCGGCAGGTGCCACCACCAATACGGTAGATGGCGTGACGTCTTCTTCTTCTAATGATGCGGGTTTCTACTATCGTGCCTACGATGCGCTAGACGATGTCGTCGCTACGGCTAGTAACAATCAAAACTCTTGGGCTGTTACCCAAGATGGTGTCGAGTGGTGGCAAGTTGATTTGCCCAGCGAAAAACTGGTTACTGAGTTCTCCATTACCGGCGTAGCAATGCCCGCGCGTGGTCCGGGTGCTTTTGTACTCCAAGGTTTTGATGGTGCAAATTGGGTCGATCTTGATGTGGGTGGGCAGAATTTAGCGACACCCACCAATATGTCGGAGCTGATTGATCAAAGCGGCAGCTTTGAGCTGCAAAGCGGTAGCAGTCAGTACATCGATGTACCTGACATCACCATGGATGGTGATTTCACCATGCAATTCTGGGTTAATCTGGAAGGAACAACACCTGATGAATGGTCCCGAATTTTTGACTTTGGCTTAGGTGAGAATAACACCAATGTTTTGCTTGCATTTGATGGCAGCAATGGTCTGAGATTTACCACAAATATTAGTGGTGGTACGCAGGCACGTGTTTACACTCAAGCAGGTGTTTTACCTAACACCGGGTGGCATCAAGTTACAGTCAGTTTGGAAGACGATAAAACACCCCACATTTATATCGACGGTACCGAGATCGCGACCGTTAATCAAAGCACTGGTGCAGGTCTGACGGCGGGACAGCTGCACACCTTCTCTAACACCACACTGACAAGCAATTTCATTGGCAAATCGAATTGGCCAAATGGTTACCCCACCATGAAAGTGGGTGAGGTACGTATTTGGGATAAGGCGCTCACGCAAAGCGAGATCGATGCAAGCTTGCTGTCGCCGTTGAATGGTGATGAGGCGGGTCTTGAATATTACCTAAAGGCCTATGACGGCACGCTTGAAAACCATGCCACAAACTCCAGCATGGGGTCTGCTACACCCATTAATGGATCTCAATATTTAAGTGAGTACTCGGATACCCAGACGTTAACGGGTACTGAATCGCTGATTGCGCAAAATGGTGCAGTGGATTTTAACAACGGCGCCATAGACTTAGGTGATATTACCTTGGGTGGCGCTGTAACGTTGCAGGCTTGGGTAAACCTAGATGGCAACACGCAATCAGCTATGTCGCGGATTTTTGATTTAGGGAACGGTGCGGCCAACTCCAATCTCATTTTAGGCTTTAACACAAACAATAAGCTTTACATGAGTGCCTTTGATGGCTCGACTTCGTCAACGAGCACAAGTCCCTCAAGTATCCCTAATAGCGGCTGGCAACACATAACTTTCAGCATCTCGGATGCTGGTGCAGCTACGGTCTATTTAAACGGTGAGGTGTTCCATACCTTTGCTACCCAAGTACCTGACCAAACGACTCGTACCAGTAACTTTATTGGCGACTCAAACTGGTCCCAAGACCCTGCGTTTGACGGCTACATTGGCGAGGCAGCTGTTTGGAACCGTGAGCTTACACAGCAAGAAGTTCAGGCCAGTATGTTGGCGGCACCCACACTGACTGATAGTGATTTGGTCGCCTATCTGCCGCTCTATGAGGGTGAAATCTACAATGCTGTTGCGGGTAGTGACGTCGTAACCGCTAACTCCGGAGCACAATTTACATCTGCCACACGTGACTGGGATCCGCGCGAGACCAAGACCTTTGTGGTTGATGAGCCCGGATTGTACTCGAGCTACCGCATTTCCATCCCCAACGATCAGTCACACGACACCCATGTGGGCTTTGATGAAATATCGATGACGGCCTACGACGTGACGTTCAACGCGGCGCCTGCATCCGTTTTTTCAGCCAATAACACGCTCGCCAAAGACCTTGCCTATGACGCGCTGACTGTCAGTGCCTCTGCCGCGGCGTCGGGTGACGCTGCCATGGCTGAACTTAATCTCATTGTCGATCGGGTGACGGCGTCGGAAGGCTTTAGTGTGAGTGACCTCACGGCGCTCAATATCCAGAATGTGGACGCAGATCTGTTACTGGGTTATCAGCAGCGCTTACTTACCACATTCTCAACTGACTACGTCGCCGGTGGTGAACTTCAAGCCATCGTCGACGAGGTGAACACCGCTAGCCAGACAATCATCACGGCTATTGCAACCAATCAGACCGCGTCATTGACGCTCACTGATTTACAGCAGGCGGGTATTCAGGGCGTTGCCGATGCGGCCACGGCGGCTGCGGTAGTGCAAAAGCTTGCGCAACTCACAAGTGTTACGCAGACAGCGCAAATGCAGCACGCGGCTGACGAGATTGCAGTGGTGTTCGATAAGGTTAAGGCCTTTGTCGATGCAGGTATTAGCCAGCCGACCAATGCCGAGCTGGAACTTCTGGGTCTATCAACCTACGAGGCGACTGATTACGCGTCATTAATCAGCACGTTAGACGATCTGAGCGCTGGCGCTATTACCTCCATGGCGGATCTTGAAACGCAACTGCTGGTTGCGGAGCAACTCAAAGCCACGGCCTTGGCAAGGCTCCACGTGGTCTCTGATGCGGCACTCAATACGGGTGATTTCGTCCCCGATCTCGATGCGGCGGGTAATGAGGCCTATGTATTCGGAGCGAGTGTGCGGACAACCTACGACTCAAGAGGTGCGGTTAACGCGTTTGATGATAATACAAGCACACTTTACCACTCGGATACAAACGGTTGGTCTGCAGATCAGTGGGTGGCGTTTGTTGATCCAACAGGTTTGCTTGCGGGTATTCCCACTGCTATTGAATGGGTTGGCAGATCGAGTTTTGGAGCGCGTATCCCCAATAACTTCCTCTTTGAAGGCACAAATGACGGCGGAGCGACCTGGGAAATCATCGAGCGCTTCGATAACGACACCCTGACGTCTGGTGAGCTGTCATTTGCGGTTGCTATTCAAAACCGAGGTCAGAGTTACAGTGGTTTCCGGCTCTATTCAGAAGATTTAATGAGTAGTGCGAGCGAGACGAACAGTCTCAATTTGACCGAACTCCGCTTCATCGTAAAGCAGACCGCGACAGTTGAAGCGTATGCGCTTGCCGGCATTAACGGCGTGACTGAGGCTAATCTGGATTACGTGAGTGCTTACCTGCGCACTGCGGGTGCGGCCGATACTGTCACGCCAACACTGACCACTTTGCAGACACGCGTATCAGACGCTGAGGCGCGGGTTGCCAAACTCGAGGCCTGGCAAGGTGGAGACGCAAGCGCCGCATGGACCCGCGCCGACCTCGTCGCTTTTGGCTTTGAGGATTGGATTGCCGAAGATGATATTAATCTCAATGGCTTGTTAGCGATATTGGGTGATAGCGACACCGGATCGAGCTATGCTGAAGTCGTGTCCGTGTTGGGCACTGCAGCTGCAGCGTTTCATGCACAGATTGCGCGATTTGAAGCGCACTTGTCGGCAGGTGGTGTCGATACTGCGGCCACAGAAGTAGATTTCGTTCCTGACTACGACCTCAGTAATGAGGCGAAGGCAGGACTGGTCTTCGATGCGACGGGTCCACTTTATGGAAACAATGGTTCTGACTACACGAAATATGCAACTACCTGGGGCGCAAACAATGTCTTTGATAAACAGTATTCAACGTCTGCTACCACTACCGGAGTAGGCTGGCATAGCGGTGCTGGAAAACCCGAATTCATCGGTTGGCGAAGCGAGGATTTATCGAGCGCGCAGGTACTCACCCGTGTTGTATTTGATGCAAGAGCAACTTATGGCGCGAGAGTTCCCAACCAGTTTGATCTACTGGGTTGGACGGGCAGTGACTGGGAGCTGATTAGAGAAAATCTCACAAATACAGCAAGCGACAGTGGCAGTGGTGTGAGCATTGATATTGATTATGACGTAAACAATCCTGCAAAAGCGTATACAGGGTTCGCCATCCGTATTGATAGTTCTAACGATGCCGATGGCTGGATTAACCTAGACGAACTTTTGTTCTACACCAAGCCGGCAACATTTGACGTTAACGAGACGCAACTTGCCGCACTGGGCTTTGAGGGACTGTCGTCTGCTCAAGCCGCTATTTTTAGTGATCTCGTAGAAAAAGCGAGTGGTGCAGCCCTGACCACTACCATGGAGCGCTACGCTTACCTGCAAACTGTTCACACGAACCTTGCGCAGCTTGAGGCTTATTTTGATCAAGCCTCACTGTTTGCCGCAGGTGATGACAGTCAGAAACTGACGCTGTCCGAATATCAAGCATTTGCGGTTCTGCTGGCTGACCTAGACATAGATTTTGAAGCGCCGATCGACGCATCGGTAGCGGCAGCTATCGATGTGGCACTGCGTGATACAGGTAATCTAGTTGACGTAAGCCATGCCTTGCGGGTTATGGAAGTGGCCGTCGGGAGATACTTCGACGCCGCAGCGAAGGCTTCTGATTATCTTGATCGCAACGCATACAGTGTCGGCGTTGAGGGCAGCGAAGCTAACTTCCTTGACGCGCCGTTAACAGCTGACGGGCAGGGCGCTGTAGCTACTGCTTCTTACAACTCTACGACATACGTCTACACAGCATTCGATGGCGAAAAGGCGATAGATGACACCGCTGATGCACGTGGCTGGTTCTCCGAGGATAATGCTGGTTTCGCTGTACTGAGTTTGGGCGGTGATTCACGTGGTTGGGATCAGTCTAAGCCGGCAGAGATTCTAAAAGAGGTAAGAATTTGGCCAAACTCATCTAACGCTAACTGGCGCAATGGTGCGCCGGAAGAATTTAACGTGTGGGGCTACAATCCAGAGAGTGATGAGTGGGAGTTAGTCGCCTATTTGCAAGGTCCAAACACTTTGCAGTGGCCAATGAGTTTCAATATTGAATCTAGTACGCCATATAACGGTTTCAGACTGGAAATGCTCGATCATATTGGTGATCTGTCCGAATACGATCAGGTAGATTTTGGCGTATCGGAGGTGGAGTACATAACTCAGAGCGTTGCCACCACGTTAACGCTTTCGGACTACAGGGACCTCGGTTTCGGCAACATAACAGATACAGCCGTACAAGCGATGAACGTTCGTTTGGCATCAGAGATAAAACCAGCGGTAATCAGTCACGCGACGTTGAAGCCGATAGTTGATGATGTGTTGGCACACGAAGCGGCGCTCCAATCAATGATTCGGCACGAAAGTGCCGTAACAGACCCAAGCGTTTACGCGGACGCGGGTCTTGTTGGTGTGAACGCGAACAATATCGACCGAATTAATACGCTACTCCTGAATGACCCACGCGGAGCAGCGCTGCGCTTATCAGAGATTCAAGAGCTCATTGATCATCAGAACCATCAGTTTGAAGCGCTGTTTGATTTTGTTAACGCGATCTCAGCCGACACTGACAACTATCAAAAAGCGCTAGCGGACGGCACATTTGTTGAAAATAATATGACGGCCTCTAGCCCGTTAGTAGACGGGTTTGTGTTTGCTAAATCTTGGTGGGGTCCGGGTTGGGATGCCCATTATGAAATCTTTGATGGTACTGAAAGCGGCGCCGGAAATGGATATGCCAGTGATTACAATGTTGCCGACGTGTATGCGGGGGAGCCGGAGGGCATAATTGGCATCTACGATATCTATCAGTTGATCGGTCCTCGCGTGTTAGACAGCGTGAGCATTAATTTACGTACTACCGGGGAAATAACGACAGGCTTCTGGATACAAGGCTATAACGCCACATGGCAGCGATGGGAGAACATTCATTACAGTGACGCTCATAGTACGAATGCGGGAACGCAAACTATTGATGTAGATAGTGATAAGGCTTACAGCGGATTCCGTCTCTATCTACAAGCGCCCGACGATGGTATCACCGTTATCAATGAGTTGTGGTTCAACACCAAGGGCGCGGACCTTTTCGACGAGGCGGGAATTCAGGGCATAAATGCTTACAACGCGGCCTTTATCTCGGCGGCGCTGGTCACCGCGCAGGCGAGCGACGCTACCTTGTTTAGTTCCAATACGGCGTTGCAGCAGGCCGTGGATGCGGCGCGAGAGGATTTCCTAATTAGTGAAATCAATCGCGTTGTTAACAACAACAACGAAACCCTAACTGCTGATTTCTACTTGGAGCTTGGCTTTAACGACATTGGCGAGGTTAGCCGCTCTTATCTTGACCAGCAGTGGCGAGACGCGGCGACCAGCAGCGATTTAACGGATATCGCTGCCATGACCGCCTTCGTATCACAGCAGGTACTCCAGCCCAGTGCATTGATGAACCTGTTGTCTGAAAAAGCCGAATTCGGTGCTGATCGATCGCTCGCTATGGCTCTTACTACTGTTGGAAATCTAAGGGAGTATGTGCCAAGGCTCAGTGGTGATGTTAGTGGTGTTATTGAAAACAACCCATATCAGGCGGCGTCCTATCCCGCATGGCGTCTCTTTGATGATAGCGGCGCTACATACTTTGCAGACGATGGGAGTTTAACTTCCAGCAATCCACTTCTATTAGGGTATCAGGGTGACGTCACGAGATGGACGCGTATTCAATCTTTCAGCTACGAATACCGTGAGGAGTCAGGATCAACTGACCGCACGCCGAGAGACTTTACGCTACAAGGTCTTGATCCGCTTACGGGATCATGGGTAGATATCCAAACCTACTTCAATACATCTACTAGTAGCGACAAAACATTTTCAGTTGATTCCGATGTTGCGCGTCAAGCATTTGTTGGGTACCGCCTCAACATAACGAGTGCAAACAGCAGTCACAGTAGCTCAAAAGTAAATTTAGACGAGCTTCAATTCAACGTATATGACGTTGTGGTCGACAGTAGTTTGTTCACCGCGCTGGAGTTGCCTATGGTTACGGCGGAGACCAGTGGTGATATTTTGTTGGCGCTGCTCGAACACCCAACACTTGATCTAACAGATCGCACAGCTGTTTTAGCTGAGGCTCGCGCCCAAGCGATTAGCCTGGGTATCGAGCAATATGCTCTGAAAGCTGGCGCCAATGTGGAGGCACCTACCGCTGCTGAATTGGTAGAGGCCGGGTTCACTGATGTTAATGGCGCAAATCTGTTTGCTGTACTGGAAGCTCTTGCATCGAGCCAGGCCGATGGACTGTCGGTAACTGACGCGGTGGCTGCTGGCGTTCAGGCACAGATCAATGCGTTTACCGACCTCACTGAAAACTTCGACGGCACGAGCCAAATTTTCCAAGGTGAGGGTGCCCTGTTCGTGCCCACTAACGGTACCGGTGGTAATTTTAGCGTAACGAGCCAGTGGGACAACTCAACCCACAAGGTTGCCAATGCATTCGACCGAAACACATCGACGTACTGGGCCAATAATCACGCCTTATCACAAGCTAATCCAGAGCAAGTCTCTTGGGTAAGCAATGACCCCAACTATCGGGGCATTGTTCGACAGATAGAACTCGATGTTCGTGATGCTTTCCCAAGTCGTTTACCTGCTGCTTTCGACCTTGAAGGCTGGAATGCGACTAGTGGGCAGTGGGAGTTTATTCAGTCCTTTACGGATAACACGCTCAGCAGCATTGAGCGCTTCGCAGTGGCCAGTAATAAGGCTTACTCAGGTTTTAGGTTGTCTATATCGGCTTCCCAAAAGACCGACAATAGCGACAACTCTAATATCAATCTAGACGAGATACGGTTTGTGGTTGAGCCCATTTCGAGCGCAACCGACTTTGATTACGACTCGACCGCTCCGACCTTGCTGACCTATCAGCAGGCTGGTATTGAGGGTGTGACGATCAGCAATATCGATCGCATCAACGCAGGCGTTAAAGCGGCAATAGATGCTGGTATTACACTTGATTATGATGCGGTAGCGGAGATCGTCTTTACAGAGAGCTGGATACTGTCGGTTGCTGACAATAATCCATCCGTTGCAAGTGATCCCACATTGTTTGCAGCATTGGAATCTGCTGTTGAGGATCTCTATGCTTTGGACGGGTTCGCAACTAAGGTTGAATACGATTCCCAAAAGGCAACTGGCGTTGAGTTGACTGCCGATGAATTATCTTTGCTCGCAGGACAAGCTCTAAACGAGTCTCAAGCACAAGATGCACTAGCGGAGCTTATTGCCTCAGATCATCAAGTGAAGTCTCAACAAACCCTACGACAAATGTTGCAGCACGAAGCGTATGTAACAGATTTAATCGTAAGAGATCAGTACGAGAACGAGCTCGGTGAGCCTGTCCTAGGAGACACAATTGAAGCAATTATTGCTCTGGATGAAGGTTTGGAAGAAGGCGATATTGTAGAGCTAATCATCGATGGTGTTGTGGTCGAGACAAGGTCGCTCAAGGAAGAAGAGATTACGGCCCATCAGACGAAAGTAAGCGTGCAAATTTCTGATCTGTACAACGCACAAAATTTGGACGAGCAACTAGATTTGGTAGTGAGGACAGTGCAGACCGAGACGAATACCAGTGATGACTCAGGTATTTGGCAATATAACTGGCAGTAAATGACCGTTCGGCTCATCTCTGCCATCTGCATTGTAGAAGAGAAGTCGTTTGCCCAGGGACTTTAAGGTCCGATAATTAGTTGAGACTATTCTGTCAATTTGTTATTGACACTTATGACATAAATTGTTTTCATGCACGATGGATGTATGTCTAATTTGTCACGGTTGTGACATTTAGGCCCAATTAATTGTCGAAGCTAAGCTTCGCAAGGGGAAACAAAATGGCTACGGTAATCTCTCAATTCAATGCAAGTCGTC
>NZ_WBYR01000016.1:0-24647 GCF_013283315.1 Marinobacterium sp. xm-g-59
CTGAATGGCTTTGGAAGTACAACAATGAGAGACCAAACACCGCTATCGGCGGCGTACCACCGAGATGGCTGTTAGAAGCAGCCTAGGCTCTACGCAAAACTCCCATTACAAATGGGGGGATTACACTGACACTCTATTTGAGACAGGAATTCCCATACTACTACTGACAAAACGCTCGGCAGGAATCGACACACCAATAAGCGCTATAAGCCCCCAGACCACCTCTTTATCACCGAGATGGGTTAATAAAGGCATAATCCAGTCGAAAATGGGGTTTCCCAAACTCTTATTGATTAACTGAAATAAGGATTGGTCTAAATCCATCAACACAATCAAGTACTCTGTTTAAAAATTGATTGCCAAACATCTTTTACAGATTGGCGTAGATCTATTAATTCTGCACTGGAGATCAAGCCCTTCGCGTTTTGTAGAGTCTGGCGATGGCCTAATGCGCGGTAAGTTTTATAACTCTCGCTTAACACTTCAGCCTGGGTTTGATCCAAATAACCCGCATCCGCCAGAGCCTCAATAATGCGCACGTTATCAGTGAACTCATAAAGCGCAGCTGTCTCTTTAGCGTATCTGAGCACAAGGTACTGCACCGCAAACTCGATATCGACAATACCGCCAGCATCCTGTTTGATATTGAACGCTTCTGAACCCTCTGCAGTGCCAAGATGATCACGCATCTTCTGGCGCATTGCGATCACCTCTTCACGTAACGATTCAGCATCCCTCTCTTTACAAAGGACCTTAGCACGCACCGCTTCGAATTCGGCTTTGAGCCGACTCGACCCTGCCACCACACGGGCACGAACCAGTGCCTGATGCTCCCAGGTCCAGGCTTCGTTCAGTTGATAGGCTTCAAAGGCATTCAAGGAGCTGACCAAGAGTCCAGAATTGCCCGAGGGTCGCAGACGCATATCGACCTCATAAAGCTGACCCGAGGTAGTAAAGGTATTCAATATATGAATGATGCGCTGACCTAGACGCGTGAAAAAAACGTCATTGGCTATCTCTTTATTACCGCCAATGGTCATTAGGTTACTGGGCGCATCATGCACAAAAACCAGATCCAGATCCGATCCATAAGATAGTTCAATACCCCCCAATTTACCAAAGCCGATTATGACAAAATCTTGATCGCATGGAACTCCTGCCGATCGCTGCGGCGTGCCATATTTAGTTGTCATATCGCGCCATGCGATCTGCAAAACCGCCTGAAGAATTGCTTCTGCTAGCCAGGTTAAGTAATCACTCACTTTCATCAGAGGCAATGCACCTGTGATATCCGCAGCAGCCACTCGCAGAATATGGGCATTTCTAAAGTAACGCAGCGCTTCCATTAACTGCTCAATGTCATCCTCTGGGATACGCATCAACTGCTGTCGTAACTCATTGGATAAAGCTTGTGCGTCCGGTGGATTGAACAGTGATGATGCATCAATCAGCTCATCAAGAAGGACCGGTTGATGAGCTAACTTCTCTGCAAACCATGGACTGGCTGAACAGAGCTTTACCAACTGCGCTCGAGCACTGGGGTTTTCGGCTAGCAGAAGAAGATAGGCTGAACGACGCACTACAGCTTGAATCAGCTGCAAAACCCGCTCCAAAGTCTCTTCTGCGTTTTCCACGCCCGACAGATCCCGGAGCAAACGAGGCAGCAGATCCAACAAACGCTCCTGCCCGACATTTTGCAACGCCTGTACCGTTCTTAACTGGCGCAGCGAAACCAGTGCCTTCAACGCTCGATCGGTTTCGCTGTAACCCAGCTCTGTCAGATAGTGAGCCAGCGCCTCCTGATCTGCAAACTCCTCATGCCAGAGGCCCGTAAGATGCGCATCGCTCTCAGTTTGCTCGGCATTGCCTTCCTGATCCACTGGTGCAATAACATCTGCAAAGTGCTGTGAGACTCGACTTCGATGCTCATTTAGCTCTGTTAAAAGCGCCTCTGGACTCGTAAAGCCCATGGAGTAGGCAAGGCGCTGCATACCGAGATCATCAGCTGGTAGCTCTTGGGTCTGCTTATCGGCTTGCGCCTGAATCGCATGTTCCACATTACGCAGGAAGACGTAGGCATGGGTTAGCTCTGTCACAACCACGTCTGGAATGCCGACTACCTCTGGGAGAAGTGGCAATATGTTGCACAACTCTCGTTGCTGCAAACGTGTATCACGCCCGCCGCGGATTAGCTGAAAGGCTTGAGCGATGAACTCAACCTCGCGAATACCTCCGGCTCCCAACTTAACGTTATTCTCACGACCCTTTAAACGGTTCTCACGCTCAATCATCCCTTTCATTTCACGCAAAGATTCAAAGGCGCTGTAGTCAATGTACTTACGATAGACAAAGGGGCGCAGATCCTGCATCAACTGGGCGCCAGCTTCCTTATCACCCGAGATGATACGCGCTTTGATCAACGCATAACGCTCCCACTCACGCCCCTGTGTCTGGTAGTACTGCTCCATGGCATCAAAACTGGCAACCAATGGACCAGAAGATCCAAACGGACGCAGACGCATATCGACACGGAATACAAAGCCCTCGGCTGTGGGGGCATCTAAAACACGAATCAATCTTTTACCCAGTCGTGTAAAGAACTCTTGGTTGGATAGTGAACGGCGGCCACCTTGGGTTTCGCCATTGGCGGGGAAGGTAAACATCAGGTCGATATCCGAGGAGAGATTGAGCTCATGTGCCCCCAATTTGCCCATTCCAATGACGGCCATGCGTTGCAAATTTCCATCTAAGTCCATTGGCTCACCCAGATCTTTGACTAGATCTTGGTGCAGCCAATTCAATGCTGCATCAGTAGTGGCATCGGCCAGTTCGGAGAGCATCCGGGTGGTTTCTGTTAGATCGGCCAATCGGTTCAAGTCGCGCCAAATAATTCTAACCATGGCCAATCGACGCAGGCGACGCAGCGCAACACTCAGTGCCTCTTCACTCCCCACAGCTTCAACAGCCGCCAACACTTGCGCTGTTAAAGCACCTGTTGGAAGCTCACCAACATCAAGGTTTAACTGCTCAATCAATTCGGGATGACGCTGCAGCTGATCCGCAACATAGTCAGATCCCAATAGCACTCGATCTAACTCCGCCAACCGATTGTGATCTGATTCAAGCAGATCTCTTGCTGCTGAAACCTTTTGCTGCTGTTTTTCTAGGTAGTCATTCAATATCGCTGTCACTCAAACCACTCCGAAATCTTGCCAATAGGACTAATATACTGCGTTCAGTTATAAGAGGAACAGGACTTAAATCAAATTGCACCAATACTGTGCAAAAGCTCAATTTAAGCCCTACTTTAGTATTGACCTTTGAGTCAGAATGACACAATCTTAAAAGAGTAAGCAGAGTGCTGGCGTTGGGTATTAAAGATTATTTGATCAAAACACCCCGTTATACCGTAACTTTCAGACAATTTTTAACGATGAATGTCGATGAAAATGACTCACTGAAAATTGTTGGCACACTAGTTGCTGTGGAAAAAGAACAACAACCTACTCAAAAGAGGATCTACATAATGGCTAAGAAAGCTTTACTAACCGCTTCTATCCTTGCTGCAACAATGACTGCTGGTGCAGTTCAAGCAGCTACTCTTGACGATGTTAAGAGCCGTGGCACCCTAACTTGTGGTGTATCTACTGGTCTTGCAGGCTTCTCTCAAAAAGATGAGAACGGCAAATGGAGCGGTCTCGACGTTGATATGTGTCGTGCGGTTGCAGCTGCAGTACTTGGCGATTCAGAAGCTGTTCAATACAAACCGCTAACCGCTAAAGAGCGTTTCACTGCGCTAGCGTCTGGCGAAATCGACATGCTATCTCGTAACACGACTTGGACTCACACTCGTGATACATCACTAGGTATCAACTTTGCTGGTACTAACTACTACGACGGTGCGTCATTCATGGTCATGAAAGATCTAGGCGTATCAAGCGCAACTGAGCTAGACGGTGCAAACGCATGTATCCAAGCGGGTACCTCTACTGAGCTTGCAATCGCTGACTACTTCCGTGAGAACGGCATGTCATACAAAGCGGTTACTTTCGATACCTCTGACCAAACTCGTCAAGGTTTCGAATCAGGTCGTTGTGACTTCCTAACATCAGACGGTTCTCAGCTAGCGGCACTTCGTATCGGTCTAGCTAACCCAGGCAATGCAGTGATTCTTCCCGAAGTTATCTCTAAAGAGCCTCTAGGCCCAGTAGTTCGTCAAGGCGATGACCAGTGGTTCAACATTGTTAAGTGGTCTCTAAACGCAATGATCGAAGCAGAAGAGCAGAAGGTCACTTCTGCAAACGCAGCTGACATGAAAGCGAACGGCAACCCAGCTAACAAGCGTCTACTAGGTGCTGAAGGTGAACTAGGTGCTAACCTAGGTCTAAGTGCTGACTGGGCTTACAACATCATCACTCAAGTAGGTAACTACTCAGAGTCGTTTGAGCGTAACGTGGGTATGGATTCACCACTTAAGCTAGCACGTGGTATCAACGCGTCTTGGCGTGATGGCGGTATCCTATACGCACCAGCTATGCGCTAAAACCGAAGCGATCTAAAAAGGGGCACAACAGTGCCCCTTTCTGCGTGAAAGCACTCTATTTTTAGGTTAATTCAATGTTCAAACAAAAAACCATTGAAGAGGTTAAGTCAGCGAGCCGTAAATCGAGCTCCGGAACCACCTCCAACGCCTTTTATAACAACCCACGCATCCGCGGTTTCTTCTATCAGATCGCACTGGTCGCTGGGTTGCTCTATTTCTTTGGCACCATCATTGGCAACACGCTGGCCAACATGGAAGCGACGGGGATCAAAACCGGTTTCGACTTCTTAGGCGCAGCTGCAGGCTATGATGTCTTGATGTCGTTGATCTCCTTTGAGTCGACCGACACCTACGGACGAATATTTGTTGTCGGTTTCTTAAACACCCTTTTGGTCTCGGCCATCGGTATCTTCTTCGCGACGCTACTTGGATTTATCTTTGGTGTGGCGCACTTCTCGCATAACTGGTTGATTCGTAAGATTGCTCTGGTCTATGTAGAAATCTTCCGAAACGTACCGCTTCTGCTACAGGTGTTCTTCTGGTACTTCGCCGTTCTATCCAGTCTGCCTGGCGCTCGCCAAAGCTTGAGTTTAGGCGAAGCTGTGTTCCTCAACGTTCGCGGCCTCTACCTACCTAAACTGATTGGCGGCGATCTATCATCTTTGGTCTGGATCGCTTTAGGCGCTGCCGTTGCAGGAATTTTTGTACTGCGTCGCTGGGCCAAAAAACGTCAAGAGCTGACCGGCCAACAGTTCCCTGTGCTGAAGACCAGCATCGCCATGGTGATTCTATTTCCATTAATTGTTGCAGCGTTAACGGGCTTTCCATTCACCGTTGAATACCCAGCTCTAAAGGGCTTTAACTACTTCGGTGGTATTACCGTCATCCCAGAGCTGATGTCGCTTGCCATTGCGCTGTCGGTCTACACTGGTGCATTCATTGCCGAAGCCGTGCGTGCAGGTGTGCAATCGATTCCACACGGTCAAACAGAAGCGGCTCGCAGCATTGGTTTGCGTGAGAATAAGATCATGTCATTGATCATCGTTCCTCAGGCGATGCGTGTCATTGTGCCGCTACTGAACTCCGAGTATCAGTCACTGGTGAAGAACTCTACTCTTGCGGCGGCGGTCGGTTATCCCGATCTATTCAACGTATTTGTCGGCACCGCTCTGAACCAGACGGGACAAGCGATTGAGACCATCTTCATGACCATTATCGTCTACTTTGTGGTCAATATGGTGATCTCGTTCCTCATGAACCGATTTAACAACGCGGTTGCGTTGGTGAGCAGATAGGAGCGCATAATGAAAGAATTTCAGCCTATTGCAGCCCGCCCGGCACCGATTAAAACCGTCGGTTTTACAGCCTGGCTGCGTGACAACCTTTTCTCTTCGATCCCAAACTCGGTCGTAACCCTTTCAGTCATTGCACTGCTGGCTTACTACCTACCACTTATCTTTGACTGGGCTTTTTGGTCGGCAAATTTCACCGGCACCACAGAAGATGCTTGTGTCAAAGAGGGTGCTTGTTGGGTCTTTATTAACGCTTGGTCTTACCAATTCTTCTATGGGACTTACCCTGTTGAAGAGGTATGGCGTATCAACTTAACGCTAGTGTTGCTGGTGATGGTGATTGCGGCGTCATTCACGCTACCAAAATCGATTCGCCTGAAAGCTTCAATCACCTCTTGGCTACTACTACCGATTGTGGGTATCGCTATCTTGGATGGCCGTTGGTTAGGCCTAGAGGTTGTCAGTACTGATCTGTGGGGCGGATTTACGCTCAACGTCTTTATGGCAGCCGCCAGCATCATCGTCGCCTTCCCATTCAGCTTCCTATGGGCATTGGGTCGTCGCTCAGAGATGCCATTTATCCGATCTGTTTCGGTTATCTTTATCGAGTTCTTCCGTGGTGTGCCGGTACTGTCGCTCTTCTTCATGGGCTCAGTGATGCTGCCACTCTTCTTTGCTGAAGGAACGAACGTCGATAAGTTGATTCGTGTCTGGTTGGTATTGATCTTCTTCATGTCAGGTTACATGGCGGAAGTATTCCGTGGTGGATTCCAAGCTGTCCCCTCTGGTCAATACGAAGCGGCCGATTCGATCGGCCTTAGCTACTGGCAGAAGATTCTATTGATCATCTTGCCGCAGGTTATCAAAGTGTCGATGCCCAACATTCTGGCAACCTTTGTTATGCTGTTTAAGAACACAACCTTCTTGTTGATCATCGGCATCCCGGAAGTCGTTCAAACACTGCAGACAGCTCTGTCTAACTCCTACTGGCTAGGTGGCCATGCGCTTGAAGGTTACCTATTTGTCTTCCTCGTGTTCTGGGGGAGCTGTTTCAGCATGTCGGTGCTTGCTCGCCGCATCGAACGTCAAATGAATACTGATAAGAGAGACTAATCATGACCGCAACTAACTCAGCAGCAGACTCTCAAGATGTCATCGTTATTGAGAACCTAAACAAGTGGTACGGTAATTTCCACGTACTACGTGATATCAATCTGCGTGTTAAAAAAGGTGAGCGTATCGTTATCTGTGGCCCGTCGGGCTCAGGCAAATCGACCACCATTCGCTGTATCAACCGCCTAGAGGAGTTCCAAGAGGGATCTCTAGTGGTTGACGGTGTCGAGATGATTGAAGACGTTAAGAATATCGAGAAGATCCGCCGCGACGTGGGCATGGTGTTCCAGCACTTCAACCTATTCCCTCACCTAACCATTCTGGAAAACCTAACACTTGGTCCGATCTGGGTTCAGAAGAAGCCAAAAGCGGAAGCTGAAGAGATCGCAATGAAGTACCTAGAGCGCGTTAAGATTCCAGATCAAGCTGATAAGTACCCAGGCCAGCTATCGGGTGGTCAGCAGCAGCGTGTCGCGATCGCGCGCTCACTCTGCATGAACCCAAACATCATGCTATTTGATGAGCCGACGTCAGCGCTCGATCCCGAGATGATCAAAGAGGTACTCGACGTCATGGTTGAGCTCGCTGAAGAGGGTATGACCATGTTGTGTGTGACACACGAGATGGGCTTCGCTAAGAAAGTTGCTGACCGTGTCATCTTCATGGATGCAGGACAAATTGTGGAAGAGAATGAACCCAACGAGTTCTTTAACAATCCACAGAACGAGCGTACTAAACTCTTCCTAAGTCAGATTCTGGGGCACTAATACAGAGCCTTCACCCCTCAATGAAGGCTAAAGCTCTTCTCAGGGCTGAAGCTCTCCACAAAGCGGTTGTTGCCATTGGGCCTCAACCGCTTTTTTGTCTGCGCCCTTTGCAAACAGATAGTGCAGTTTGGCAAAAGCCGCTTCAGGAGTCATATCAAAACCCGGCAATGCGCCCAACTCTGCTAACAAAGCGCCGGTCTCATAAGCCCCTTGAATGACTCGACCTTTCAGACACTGGGTCATGTTAACCAACAGCACACCTTTCTCATGAGCACGCCTAAGTGCATCGCCAAAGTCACTGCTGGTCGTTGGAATATTGCCACTGCCAAAGCTCAACAAGACAACGGCTCGCAGCCGATCATCAGTCAGAATCCCATCCATGATGGCGGCTGGAATTCCGGGGTAGATTAAAAGGGTCGCGACTGCGCCCTCTTGGTAGCCCATCACTTCTGGAACCGCAGCTTCATGGATAGATGAGACCTCACCGTTTGGCATCTCAAAAGCGACATAGTCCTGAGCATCTACTTTTCGAATACGGTTTGCCTGAAGATTAAGGCCGCCAAAACAGACACGAACGCCTCTAACATCCGATTGAGCCAGATAGCTAAGCGAATCCAACAGGTTAGTTGGCGCATCACTGCCCTTAACACCTAAAGGGTACTGAGATCCTGTCACCACAACAGGCTGACTTAAACCCAGTAGCGCAAAGCTCAACGCCGATGCGGTGTACGCTAAGGTATCCGTGCCGTGAATCACAATAAATCCGGCATAGTGTTGCTGTTCAGCTATGATCGTTTTGCAGATGCGCGTCCAATCATTTAAACGAAGATCCGAACTGTCGATGAGGGGAAGCAGGTCGACGAGATCAAACGCATAGTGCGCTAACTCAGGCACCTGTTCTCGCAGCCGTAATTCAAGATCGGCAGAGGGCGCCAGCCCGGCTTCACCTTGCACCATACCAAAGGTGCCACCGGTATTAATGATCAGAACCTTATTCATCACCCGCTCCTTGAGTCGTTTCACGAATGAAGTGAGCCGTTCTGAGCGCTAACTGACCGATTGAAGGATCATTCAACAGTTCAGCAGAGATCGATCGTGATCTCTCTTGAATGGTCTTATAAAAAGCTGGAGAAGAGCCGCTAAAATAGGCCAAATCATAAAGAGGCATGACTCGAGTAAGCAGTGCTTCGTACTCCTTCAGCAGCCCTGCAGAGGCTTCTAAATCACTTAACTGTCGCAACAGTGCAATCTGTTGTTCCAGGGCAGAACAGAGCGTGGTAATGACCGTTGGTGCGAGAGTGATTGGAATCAATTCATAACAGCGCTGCCAACAAATGGTCATGGCCGAGAGGCGCTCTACACGCTCAGCCAAATCGCCACGCTCCATGATAAGCGATGGTAACTCTGGGGCAGGCGGGTACTCGAATCTTAGCTCCCAGCCACGCTGCGCCTTGCTACGCTGACCGATCCATAGTGGGCTCAATCGAGTCAATTGTTCAGCAAGTTCAAACAGAGCACCGGCATCGCCCTGTTTTAGCTCTAGCTCCACCTCAGAGATCGGCTCAATACGATTGCCGGTTCGTACTTCACCCTGATCACAAGCGATCTCGATCTGCGTCTGTTCGCGTTGATAGAGCCAGGTTGTGCGCTTAAAGTTGGTTGAAAAGACAGGGTAGAGACTGTCACTGTCGATATCGGCGGGCAGCAACGCCTTTAGAAGATCCAACTTGAGATTGGGCCCATCGATCACCCACTCATATTCACCACGAGTGGAGAGCCCCGATGCATCGGTTATCCCCGTCGTTTTCAAAGTCTGTATCCACTGATCGCCAGATTTACGAATGCGCAACGCCATTTTCATCCGTTTCAAAGACTCATCCGGCGTATCGTAATAGAGATTCAGAAGGAGCTTTGATTCACTGGGTAAGTCACTTAAAAACGGCAGTGCGCAGACCTGTGCTGCCACAGTCGGAAGGCAACCTAACTTTAACTCAAGCTCTTTAGACATGATTCCATTCTCAATAACGCGGGTGTTTAAGCCATTGTACAAGAGTTTTGAGCTCTGAATCAGTGACCAACGCACTGGAACAGGATAAAGTCAGATGAAATGTTTATGGAGAGCCGACCATGCCCATGCCACCCAAGCCGATAGAGATGATCAGCTCACTGATCGCCGTACCCTCTATCAGCTCAACCACACCGAAATGGGATCACTCAAACCTTGGCGTCATTGAGTTACTGCACACCTGGTGTGAATCGCTAGGGTTTCAATGTGAGGTGATGCCGGTTCCCAATAACCCAGGCAAAGCCAATCTAATCGCGACCTTAGGCACAGGACCTGGCGGCCTTGTTCTCTCGGGCCATACCGATACTGTGCCCTGTGATCCAGAGCTTTGGAAATCAGACCCTTTTAAAGTCGAAGAGCGAGATCAAAAACTGTACGGGTTGGGCACCTGTGATATGAAAGGCTTTTTAGCACTGGCGATTGAAGCCGCCAAACAGTACAAAGATACACCCTTACAAGCACCGCTGATCATTCTCGCAACAGCCGATGAGGAGTCGTCGATGTCTGGCGCAAGAGCCTTGGTCGATGCGGGCAAACCCAAGGCACGTGCTGCGTTGATCGGCGAGCCGACCAGCCTGAAGCCGATCAGAATGCATAAAGGCATGATGATGGAAGCGGTTCGCATCGAGGGGCAAGCGGGTCACTCATCCGATCCATCGCTTGGGGCCAATGCGCTAGAGGCAATGAATGGTGTGATGAATGAGTTGCTCACAATACGCAGCGAGCTGCAGTCTAAGTATCAGAACTCAAACTTTAGAATCGATGTCCCGACCATGAATCTTGGCTGTATCCACGGTGGAGATAATCCCAATCGGATCTGCGGACAGTGTGAGTTGGAATTTGACCTTCGCCCGCTGCCGGGCATGTCGATGGATGGACTGCGCAACCTAATCAGCGATCGGCTCAAGCCAATAGAACAGAAACACAGAGTGGATCTGAGTGTTCGATCTCTGTTCCCCGGTATTCCTCCGTTTGAGCAGAGCGAAAGCGAATTTGTGGCATGTGTCGAACGACTCACTGGACACAGAGCAGAAGCGGTCGCGTTTGGCACAGAGGCGCCCTTCTTACAGCAGATGGGGATGCAGACACTGGTACTCGGACCTGGGTCGATTGATCAGGCTCACCAGCCAGATGAGTTCTTAGCGCTGGATCAATTCGCTCCCACCCTCGATCTGTTGCATAATCTAATCAATCAATACTGTGTGAAAGGCTGTTAACGATGGATAGCTCATCGAACTATGTGAAGTGGTTTAGGCACTCATCACCCTACATCCACCATCATCGTGATAAGACGATGGTGATGATGCTGACGGGCGAGGCGGTTGCCAGCGACAACTTTGCTAACATTATTCATGACATTGCGCTGCTGAATGGCTTAGGTGTAAAGCTCGTTCTGGTGCACGGTGCACGTCCACAAATTGATCAACGCCTTCAAGCAGCCGGCAAAGAGGTTCGACTGCACCACGATCAGCGTATTACATCGCCAGACCTGATGGGTGATGTCATTGATGCCGTCGCCAATGTCAGAACTGAGTTTGAAGCACGCCTCTCTATGAGCCTTGCCAACACACCGATGCATGGCGCAAAAATACGCGTTGTCAGTGGCAACTTTGTTATGGCTAAACCCTTGGGTGTTCTTGATGGCGTGGATATGGGATTAACCGGTGAGCTGCGTCGTGTCGATAGTGAAGCAATTCAACAACAGTTAGCCCTAGAGAACATAGTGCTGGTGACCAACCTAGGTTACTCACCGACTGGAGAGATCTTCAACCTATCGGTTGAGGAGGTCGCAGTGAATGTAGCGACGGCACTGAACGCCGACAAACTTGTGCTGTTTGGTGCACAGCAGGGTATACGTGATAGTCAAGGCGAGCTGCGCAGTGAACTGCTCGCATCGACGGCTAAACGTCTGGTTTCGCACTACTTAGCGAATCTTGATGACCCGACTCAACCACACTCCGAGATCGCTTGTCTTCTTGGTGCCGCGGCTGATGCTTGTGAGCGTGGCGTGCCTCGTTGTCACCTAGTGAGCTACCAAGAAGATGGTGCACTGCTAACGGAACTGTTCACCCGAGACGGATACGGCACAATGGTCAGCCGCCACTCCTATGAGCAGGTCAGGGAAGCGAGCATCGATGATGTCGGCGGTCTGATTGATCTCATTGCTCCTCTAGAACAGGCCGGTGTACTAGTACGCCGCTCTCGAGAGCTACTCGAGTCTGAAATTGAGCGCTTCTCTGTCATTGAACGAGATAATGCGATCATTGGCTGTGCCGCGCTCTACCCCTTCCATGAAGAGGGCGTTGGTGAGCTTGCCGGAATAGCGGTCAGTGATGAGTATCGTGGTGGTGAACGTGGTGATAGTCTGCTTGAGCACATTACTGAAC
Source organism: Marinobacterium sp. xm-g-59 (assembly GCF_013283315.1). Lineage (NCBI taxonomy): Bacteria > Pseudomonadati > Pseudomonadota > Gammaproteobacteria > Oceanospirillales > Oceanospirillaceae > Marinobacterium > Marinobacterium sp. xm-g-59. Next base: position 12,168 of record NZ_WBYR01000016.1, read on the forward strand.
GAGCTAAAGCCATTGGCCTAAAAGAGTTGTTTGTACTGACAACAAGAACCGCACACTGGTTCTTGGAGAGGGGCTTTGTAGAGCGTGATTTAAGCGCACTACCCACTGAGCGTCAGGCGCTCTATAACTTTCAAAGAAACTCAAAAGTCTTCTTTAAAATCTTGGAGTAATCACTCCTCACCAGCCGGAAGGCGGAGTCTAATCTGGGCTCCGCCAAGTTCCGACTGCGCTATTTCGATACCCCCGTTGTAACTGCTGACAATATCCGTCACAACGGCTAAACCAATGCCCTGACCGGGTCGAGAGGTGTCGAGACGAGCTCCTCGTTCAATGACAACCTGATGCTCCTCTGTCGAGATAGCTTGGCCATCATTCTCTATAACAATCTCTAACCACTGCTGCTCTTGCGTTGCAGAGAGACGAACCTGATGATCACAATACTTAAAGGCATTTTCAATCAGGTTTCCGAGCATCTCCATCAGATCTCGTTCATCACCCGCGAAGAAGTGATTTAACCCTTCACGCTCGACATCGATCTCTTTTGCGGCATAGACCCGACTCAGTGCGTTAACAATACGGTCGACCGACAGCAGCAAGCTGGTGGCGCCTGTCATAGCCTGCTCTTTGGACTTCACCGCACGGCTCAATTGATACTGCACAATCTGAGTCATGCGATCACTCTGCTCTTCAACCAAGCGTTTATAGCTCGATTGCGAGTGTTGCTCTTCTCCGGCACCACGAATCACTGCCAGTGGTGTTTTAAGACTGTGTGCAAGGTCGCCTAGGGTATTGCGGTAGCGCTCACGTTGCGAACGCTCGGATTCGATCAGGCGGTTCAAGTTCTTGGTAATACGCTCCACCTCATAGGGATAGACACCTTCAAGCTTTTCTGCTTCACCCTGCTCAATCATAGAGAGATCGTCCGCAAGATCATCCAAAGGTTTCAAACCCCAACGTAGAATAAAGAACTGCAGCAACAGAGCCAGCAAGTAGACCGCTAATAACCAACCCCACAACTGGCGTTGGAAGGCTAGCAGCTCTTCCATCGCGGCTGCATCTGAACTCACAATCGCGATGGTGTAACGGAACTCTTTCTCTTCAATCTCCCAAACCAGTGGGTAGACGTAGAGGTAGAACCCTTGATCTTTTAAGTGTTGAAAGCGACTACTGCCCGGCTCTGGCTGGATGGTTGAGACCTGCATGAGAAACTGCTCTTCGAGCAGTGCACTCGACTCAGACTGCCAACGCAACAGACCTTGTGCATCGAACACCAGCCCTGATAATCCAGATTGGACCTGACTGAAACGCGGCTCTTGAAGGCGGCGTGGTAGGACGAGCTCGCCCTCCACCAGATCAGCGGACCCCAAAATGCCATAGGTTTGCAGTTGCGCTTGGGAGCGCTCCGATGCAAACAGACTGCTCTCGTAGGCGTTCTGCAGTGCTGCACCGGCGAAAATTATCAGAATAGGGAGCAAAACAATCGACGCCCAAAGAAGTCGAGTCTGCAGTGATCCGGGCACCCATTTGATGCCCGAAAAGAGCTTATTCAGAGGCTTCCAGAGCAAAACGGTAGCCTAGACCTCGGACGGTCATGATCGGATGCAAGGTCTGATCAGGATCCAGTTTTTGACGAAGACGACGAACAAATACCTCCAACACATTGGAGTCACGATCGTAATCTTGATGGTAGAGATGCTCAGTCAACTCAGCTTTAGAGATCGTCTTACCGGCGTGCACCATTAGGTACTCCAGTGTGCGGTACTCATAGCTGGTCAGTTTAATTTCGGAGCCATTAACAAATACGGCACGTGCGACTGTATCCAAAGTAATGGGGCCGAAGGTCATCTGCGGGGAGGCATGGCCAGCAGCACGGCGAAGCAGTGCATTCACGCGCGCATTCAACTCTTCCATGTGAAAAGGTTTAACAAGGTAATCGTCAGCGCCCGCTTCTAACCCCTCTACCTTATCCTGCCAATCACCGCGTGCAGTAAGAATCAAAATAGGGAACTGTCTCTGCGCTTTACGCCAGCCTCGAATAACATCAAGGCCTGACATGCCGGGTAAGCCAATGTCGACAATCGCAAGATCGTATTCAAACTCACTGCCCTGGTAGAGCGCTTCGTTACCATCACCGCAATCTTCCACGGTATAACCACGACCCGATAGACCACTGACTAGCTGACGACGTAGATCCGGATCGTCCTCAACAACGAGTATTTTCACTGTGCAGCCTCCTCGCTTAAAGGAGCTTTCTCGCTTACAGGAGCTTCATCAGCTACCCTATCCGATTCAGATTCTGCAGCTGATTCGGTGACAGCAGTAAGCGGCTCTTCAAGAGGCTTAATAATGTCACCATTAGCTGCATCAATAACGACGTCTTTGACACGACCTTCGTTAACGATACGTATAGTGAAAAGAAGCAGTCCCGCTTCGTCTGGTGTCTCTTCCGCTTTCACCACTTCACCACCGAATGTGTCGATGGCCAGATCCGCTGCAGCCTTAAGATCAAAGGGCAATTGCACATCAGCCACACTCACTTCAGCCGCACTGGTCGATTCAGGGGTGACAACAGGATCAATGACACCATCAGGATTTGGCACGGCTTCAGGCGAGGTAGCCTCTGCTTCAACAACAGCAGTAACCGCATCGGCCACGGCCTCTTTATCAGCAGCACTAGCAACAGAAAACCCCAAAAAAACGGGGCTTAACATCAATAAAAATAAGTGTTTCAAACACTCCTCCAAACACGAGGATAAAACAATAATTATTAGAATAACTCAGCACATATTAATTGAGTCTGAATCGGTAAAAAACCCTACAGAGACTAAGCTGATCATTTCGTTCAATCTGATATACTGAGTGAATAATTTTTTGGCGTAATCAAAAGAGAGAAGACGATGCCACAGTACCGTTCAAAAACATCCACCGCTGGCCGCAATATGGCTGGTGCCCGCGCGCTTTGGCGTGCAACTGGTATGAAAGATGATGACTTTCACAAACCGATCATTGCCGTAGCCAACTCATTTACTCAGTTCGTTCCTGGCCACGTTCACCTAAAAGACATGGGTCAGCTAGTCGCACGTGAGATTGAACGCGCGGGCGGTGTTGCAAAAGAGTTCAACACCATCGCCGTCGATGACGGCATCGCAATGGGCCACGACGGGATGCTTTACTCTCTTCCTAGCCGTGACATCATCGCCGACTCAGTGGAGTACATGGTGAATGCACACTGTGCGGACGCCATTGTCTGCATTTCTAACTGTGACAAAATCACACCGGGAATGTTGATGGCCTCTATGCGCTTGAACATCCCTGTTATCTTCGTCACCGGCGGCCCAATGGAAGCCGGCAAGACAAAACTAGCAGAGCACAAGCTCGATCTAGTCGATGCAATGGTACTGGCAGCCGATCCAACGGCTTCCGATGAGACAGTAGACGCCGTTGAGCGCTCAGCCTGTCCAACCTGTGGTTCTTGTTCTGGTATGTTTACCGCCAACTCGATGAACTGTTTGGCCGAAGCTTTAGGTCTTGCTCTACCAGGAAACGGTACGGTCGTGGCAACCCACGCTGACCGTGAAAACCTCTTCCTCGAGGCAGGCCGCCGCATCGTTGAGATGACTAAGGACTACTACGAGAATGATAACGAGCGCGTTCTACCTCGTAGCGTTGGATTCAAGGCCTTTGAAAATGCGATCACGCTGGATATCGCAATGGGCGGTTCGACCAATACCATTCTTCACCTTCTAGCGATTGCCCAAGAGGCAGAGATCGATTTCACACTGGCTGACATCGATCGTCTTTCACGCGTCGTCCCACAGCTCTGTAAAGTGGCACCGAACACGCCTAAATACCACATTGAGGATGTACACCGCGCGGGTGGCATCATGGCCATTCTGGGTGAACTCGATCGTGGTGGTAAATTGCACACTGATGTTCCAAGCGTAGCCGGTAAAGATATGGCTGAAGTGCTCGATAAATGGGACATCATGCGCAATCCAACACCGGAAGTCGTTGAGTTCTACAAAGCGGGCCCTGCCGGCATTCCAACTCAACAAGCCTTCTCTCAATCAACTCGATGGCCATCTCTTGATGGTGATCGCGCTGAAGGCTGTATCCGTTCAATAGAGCACGCATTCTCTCAAGAGGGTGGCCTAGCTGTCTTGTTTGGCAACCTGGCTCAAGATGGTTGTGTTGTGAAAACAGCCGGTGTTGATGACTCGATCCTTGTGTTTGAAGGTCCCGCACACATCACTGAATCTCAAGACGAAGCGGTTGATCATATCCTAAACGACCTGGTCAAAGCGGGCGACGTTGTCATTGTTCGTTACGAAGGCCCTAAGGGTGGCCCAGGCATGCAAGAGATGCTCTACCCAACGTCATACATCAAGTCTAAGGGTCTAGGTAAAGCTTGTGCCCTTCTGACTGATGGTCGTTTCTCGGGTGGTACTTCAGGCCTATCGATCGGTCACGTCTCACCAGAAGCCGCTGGTGGCGGTAACATCGGTCTTGTTCGAGATGGCGATATGATTCGTATCGACATTCCGAATCGCACCATCGACGTTCTGGTCAGCGATGAAGAGCTAGCGACTCGTCGCGCAGCGCAAGATGCAGAGGGATGGAAGCCTGCTAAAGAGCGTCCTCGTAAAGTCTCTGCAGCGCTAAAAGCTTACGCGAAGCTCGTTACGGCAGCAGATAAGGGTGCCGTTCGCGATCTTAGTCAGCTGGACTGATCGAAAAGCGACATAAAAAGACCCCCGATAATTGGATTGTTATGTCCAACTATTGGGGGTCAGTTCAATATGCCGGCTTTTTTGTAGGTGTGGTTTTAAAGCATCTGTTTCAGGAAACGACCCGTCTCGGAACCTTGAGTATCAGCCACTTGCTCAGGAGTCCCTTCAGCCACTATACGGCCACCGCCACTGCCACCTTCAGGCCCCAAATCGACTATCCAATCCGCCGTTTTAATCACATCGAGATTGTGCTCGATTACAACGATGGTATTGCCGTGATCGCGCAGACGATTAAGGACCGTCAACAGCTGCTCAATATCATAGAAGTGAAGACCAGTCGTCGGCTCATCGAGAATGTAGAGCGTTTTGCCGGTATCACGTTTAGAGAGCTCTTTGGCCAACTTAACGCGCTGCGCCTCACCACCGGACAGGGTCGTTGCCGCTTGGCCTAATCGGATATAACTCAAGCCGACATCGATCAGGGTCTGTAATCTGCGAGCCAAGGCAGGGATAGCATCGAAGAACTCTCGTGCGTCCTCAACCGTTTGGTCCAGCACCTCATGAATATTTTTACCCTTGTACTGAACTTCCAGAGTTTCGCGGTTGTAACGCTTCCCTTTACAGACATCACAAGGCACGTACACATCCGGTAGGAAGTGCATCTCTACCTTAATAACGCCATCACCCTGACAGGCTTCACAACGTCCGCCTTTGACGTTGAAGCTGAATCGTCCTGGTTTGTAGCCACGTGAACGAGCCTCTTGGGTACCGGCAAACAGTTCGCGTACCTGAGTAAAGATACCGGTATAGGTTGCAGGGTTTGAACGAGGGGTACGACCGATTGGACTCTGATCGATATCGATTACCTTATCGAAGTGGTCCATACCGACCACCTTTTTATACGGAGCTGGCGTTAAGGTCGTCGCGTTGTTCAGTTCCGTTGCCGCAATCGGGTAGAGCGTATTATTAATTAGTGTCGACTTACCAGAGCCCGATACACCGGTGATACAGGTAAACAGGCCAACCGGAATCTCTAGGTCGACGTTTTGCAGATTGTTACCAGAGGCCCCAAACAGTTTGAGCGACTTCTTAGGATCACGCTCATGGCGCTGCTTGGGCACCTCAATGGCACGCTTGCCGGAGAGGTAATGACCAGTAAGTGAGCGCTCACTGTTAACGATATCCTCATAACTTCCTGAGCCAACAACCTCGCCACCGTGTACACCGGCACCAGGACCAATATCAATAATATGATCAGCTTGGCGGATCGCATCCTCGTCGTGCTCAACGACAATCACGGTATTACCCAGGTCGCGTAGATGCTCAAGCGTCTTCAAAAGACGCTCATTATCGCGTTGGTGCAGACCGATAGAGGGCTCATCTAGGATGTACATCACACCGACTAGACCGGCACCAATCTGACTGGCCAGACGAATACGCTGAGCTTCGCCGCCTGATAGAGTCTCTGCACTGCGCTCTAGAGAGAGGTAATCAAGTCCGACATTGACAAGGAAGCTGAGTCGTTCACGGATCTCTTTCAGCACTTTCTCTGCGATCTCGCCCTGTTTTCCCTCTAGCTTCAAGCCATTGAAGTAGTCCAATGCTGAACCAATGGGGTAACGTACAAGCTCTGGCAGTGTCTTGTCATCGATGAATACGTGACGCGCTTCACGACGCAGACGACTGCCAGAACAACTCGGACAAGGCTGCATGTTGATGTACTTCGCTAAGTCATCACGCACCATGTCTGACTCAGTCTCTTTATAACGACGCTCAAGGTTATTAATAACCCCTTCAAAAGCGTGTGATTTAGAGACGATATCGCCACGATCATTCAGGTAGCGGAATGGTACTGTCTCAGTACCGCTGCCATAGAGGATCACCTCTTGATGCTTTTTAGACAGATCCTTAAACGGCGTATCGATATCAAAGCCGTAGTGTTCGGCAACTGCTTTAAGCTGTTGGAAATAGTAAAGCGTGCGTCGATCCCAACCACGAATTGCCCCTTCAGAGAGCGTCAGAGTGTTATCTTGAACAACCTTGTTGGGATCAAAATACTGCTTAACCCCCAAACCATCGCAGCTTGGGCAAGCGCCGTGTGGGTTGTTGAAAGAGAAGAGGCGCGGCTCTAGCTCTTGAATGGAGTGCCCACACTTAGGACAAGCAAAACGCGCAGAGAAGATCATCTCTTCGCCCGCACCCTCATCCATCCAATCAACCGTTGCCAGACCGTCGGTAAGATTGATGGCGGTTTCAAACGACTCAGCAAGACGTTGCTGTAGGTCAGATCGCACTTTAAAACGATCTACGACCACATCAATACGGTGCTTCTTGTTCTTATCGAGCGCCGGGACATCATCTAAATCAACAACCGTGCCATCAATACGAGCTCGAACAAAGCCTTGGGCTCTTAACTCATTCAAAGTGTGCAGATGCTCGCCTTTACGATCCTGCACAACAGGTGCCAGTAGCATCAGTTTAGACCCCTCTGGCAGTGCCAACACTTGGTCGACCATCTGACTGATAGTTTGCGCCTTTAGAGGTAGATCATGATCAGGACAACGCGGTTCACCCGCACGAGCGTAAAGAAGGCGCAGGTAGTCATAGATCTCAGTAATGGTACCGACCGTTGAACGCGGGTTGTGGGAGGTCGACTTCTGCTCAATAGAGATGGCCGGCGAGAGACCTTCAATGTGGTCCACCTCGGGTTTTTCCATCATCGATAGGAACTGACGCGCGTAGGTAGAGAGTGACTCGACATAACGTCGCTGTCCCTCAGCATAGAGCGTATCGAAGGCAAGTGAGGACTTACCAGATCCCGATAGACCGGTGACTACGACTAACTTATCGCGGGGTATCTCTAGATCGATCCCTTTAAGGTTATGGGTGCGCGCACCGCGTACCAGAATTGTGTCCATTACTGCTCCGGCCGTGAAAAAACGAGTACTATATCATGCAGTTCAATACGACAGATAAGTAGATTGCAATTACGGCTGAATCGCCGCTTTTGATCTGTTAAAGTAACCTAAATTGATTAAAGTTTTTGTGCGGAGATAAGAATGGCACGCGGTATTAATAAAGTAATTCTAGTGGGTAATATTGGTGGTGACCCAGAGACTCGTTACATGCCAAACGGTGGTGCGGTGACCAACATCACACTGGCAACCAGTGACTCTTGGAAAGACAAGAACACGGGGCAAATGAACGAACGTACCGAGTGGCACCGCATTGTATTCTTTAACCGACTTGCTGAGATCGCTGGTGAGTACCTTCGCAAAGGTTCTAAAGTCTACGTTGAAGGCGCACTGCGTACCCGTAAATGGCAGGGTCAAGATGGACAAGATCGCTACACTACTGAAATCGTAGCGAGCGAAGTGCAGATGCTAGATGGCCGAAATGGCGGTGGCGACAACATGGGCGGCGGTTATCAACAGCAGGGTGGCGATATGGGTTACAACCAACAGCCTCAGCAGAGTGCACCGCGTCAGCAAGCCCCTCAGCAGGCGCCGCAACAACAAGCCCCGCAACAGCAGCCTCCTGCGTTTGATGACTTTGATGATGACATCCCGTTCTAAGCGATCGCTTAGATAGGATAGCCATCAAGAAGCCACGAACTCCGTGGCTTCTTTTGGTTTGGACCGACTATGACATTGCTACCGACTGCTTACATTACAGGTGCCATTACCGGAGCGAGCTTAATCGCTGCGATTGGTGCTCAAAATGCCTTTGTATTAACCCAAGGAGTTAAGCAGCACTACTTTTGGCAGATTGCCCTCACCTGCGCATTGATCGATACCCTGTTAATTTTTGCGGGTGCCGCCGGCATGGGTGCTTTAATCAATCGCTCCGAGCTATTTTTAACCTTGGTTACCTGGGGCGGTGCTGCCTTTTTGATACTCTATGGATGCAAAGCAGGGTTGTCGGCACTCAAAAGCAACACTCTACAAGCTAATAAAAGCGCAGGTTTTAGCAGCCTCTCTACAGCATTGATGGCAACCGCAGCCTTAAGCCTGCTTAACCCCCATGTCTACCTAGATACTGTGGTACTACTGGGCAGCATTGCAGGGCGTTATGACAGCCTAGACACTTATTGGTTTGCAGCCGGTGCATCCAGTTTCTCTCTGCTCTGGTTTTTAACCATTAGCTACGGTGCGAGAGCGCTTACACCTCTGTTTGCCAATCCACTGGCTTGGCGCGTATTAGATTGCCTCGTAGCCCTTACTATGTGGACAATAGCTTACCTGCTGTTAACCGACTCTTTAGGGAAATAGGGAGAGATATGAACGAAGCTCAATGGTGGATATTCCTTCCAGCCTGTATCGGGATGAACTTTTTCCCTGGTCCCAATAACCTGATAGCACTGATACATGGGACACGCACTTCACTCTTTGCTGCATCAGTTGCCGGTCTTGCGCGTCTACCCGTCATGGTGGTGATGCTGGTTCTGCTTGCTTATGGCCTAGAAGCGCTGCTTGCACTAAGCGAACACGCTTTCTTTGTTATGAAGCTAATCGGTGCCGCTTACTTGCTCTACATGGCCTGGCAATCACTCCGTGCACAGGTCAACCTGAACAGTGTCGATGCACAAGAGACAAAAATCTGGGAGATGGCTCGATCAGAAGCGATCGTCGCCTCAACCAACCCTAAGTTGATCCTGATCTTCACCGCCTTCTTTCCACAATTTATGGATCCAACAGCCAATATCGCCGAGCAGGTTACTGTCATGGGCGGAACCTTTATTGTGATAGAGATCGGTGCGTTAATTGCTTATGCATCGGGTGGCCGCTGGTTGCAGAAAAAGCTCGCTGATGAGTCAAACACTAAGTGGTTGGCACGTTTCACCGCAACAGCATTAACGGCCGCGGCTGGTTTGGTGTTAATGCCATAAAAACGATTCGACCCCCTGCCACAGTAATCGCAGCGCAAGCAGAGTAATGACCAGTCGAAACAGCTGATTAAAGAGATCAGAAGAGATCTTGTGCAGAATGTTGAGTCCGACCCAAGTGCCTATTGCGCCCGATAGGATCATCAATGAGATGAGGGGCAGCCACTCAAGAAATGAGAATCCAACAAACGCGAACACAACACCCTTTAATAGATGCTGCCCCGTCAATGCTGCGGCCATTGTCGCTACTTTCGATAGCTTATCCGCTCCAGTGCGGTAGACAAGCCCACCGACTAAAGGGCCGGTTGCTCCAACAAACATCGAGATAATCGTGGTTAACCCGCCTGCTACAACTGCCCCTTTTGGAGAGAGACCTCCCCCTTTCGGTTTAGGCCCCCAAACGATCCATAATATAAATAGGCCAACCGCAATTTGAATCCACGTCAGGGGCAACTGAACGACGATGAACGACGCAATCACCGCTCCTATGACGGCACCCGCCATAAATTGAGCGATCAATGGACGATCAATATGGCGCCAAGTCAGCACTGCACGATTAAAATTAGAGCCAAATTGGACCAATCCATGCACCGGAATCAGTGCAGCAAGCGGCATTATCTGCGCCAAGACCGCTAGCAACAGCGCGCCGCCACCAATGCCAAGCGTTGCCGTTAGCAGCGAGGTAAAGCCTGAAAGCACAATTAGAAACCAAGATTCTGATACGGTCAGCAAATCGGGTAGCAGGGCGTTAATGGATGCGAGCATAGTAAATAAACTGTTAATGGAATTTTGACGCGGTCTTAATGGACCAGGGCCGGCTGAGTCACTGAGGGGGACTGCTGAAGCCAACTAGGCCATTTATCATAGTGCCACTCAGCGACCTCAAATAGCCGGTGCATAATATTCAGCCACTGACGAGCATTAACACGAGGCATGGCAAGAGTGGCACACTCCTCATCACAGAATAGCTTTAACGTCAGTCGCTCATGCGAGACATTCAGATCAACACGATTGATTAACCACTCAGAACTGCCCTCTATCGCCTTAACAGGTGCCTCTTCGACCTGAGCTTGTTGAGCACGGTATTGAGTAAATGATTGAAGAGTATCCGACTCAGGACGCCCCACTGTCTCTGATTCAATCGCTTTAACCATCGCCCCAATGAGTCGCACCAAAAGACGACGCGTTAGCCAAATGACAATCGTTTGCTGCTGACTCTCTTCGACCACCATTCGAATTCGGTCCTCAGACGGTGAGAACTCGGTGGTGAAGCGATTAATAGTGAAATCTGATGGCATATTAGAATTAGATAAACGGAACGAATGGCACGCAGCCCGACACAAGCAGGGCCGTTAATAAAAATATCATTAGGCGCATTTCAAAATCCTAAGCTATAAATAAGAGACTCATTATAGAGTTTGCTCCAGTAGTAAGAAACCGACGCATAGGCAAAAGAGTATCTGTAAATCATCAGCACAGGAGTGCAACCATGGATATGCAACAAAAAGAACAAACCCCGCTGACCATTCCTCAGGTCGCGTTTGATTGGTACGACGAATATGCACACGGTGATATTGACCGACGCACCTTCCTAGCGCGCTTAGGCACTTTAGGCATTGCAGGATTAACCCTTGGCGCAATGACGACAGCACTGACACCAAACTACGCCCTGGCGGAACAGGTCTCATTCAATGATCCCGAAATCAAAGGGAGATATGTAGAGTTCGAGTCGCCTGAAGGCCATGGAAAAGGGCGCGGATACCTAGTTGTTCCAGCAGGGGTCGATGAGATGAATGATGCGCCGACCGTACTGGTTGCCCACGAGAACCGTGGTTTGAATCCATACATCGAGGACGTCGCTAGACGTCTGGCCAAAGCAGGCTATATCGCCTTTGCACCCGATGCTCTCTATCCATTGGGTGGTTACCCAGGCAACGATGACGAAGGCCGCGCAATGCAGCGTACGTTAGAGCGAAGCAAAATCGTTGCAGACTTCATTGCAGCCGCTCAGTTTATTAAGAATCACGAGTTCAGCAGTGGCAAACTGGGTATGGTTGGATTCTGCTTTGGTGGCTACCTAGTCAATCAACTAGCGATCGATCTAGGATCAGATTTGAACGCCGGTGTTCCCTTCTATGGAACGCCTGCTGAAGACGGATTTGAGAAGATCACTGCTCCATTACAGTTCCACTTTGCAGAACTGGATAAGCGCGTGAATGGAACCTGGGTCGACTACCAGCCTATATTGGATAAGCTTGGTAAAACCTATACCGCTCATACCTACCCAGGTGTAAACCACGGCTTCCACAACGACTCGACAGCACGCTATAGCGAAGCTGAAGCAGAGCTGGCATGGGAGAGAACCCTAGAATTCTTTGCCAAGCATTTGAGGGGGTAGTTGGAGCGGTCTTGCGAAGGCCGGGAAGGTTGGGCGCGTAATTGGACAGCAGATGACAGGCTAAAGCCAGTCACTGGTGTGCTTAACTCACTACGAAGCTACGGTGACTGGCCTTCAGCCTGTCATCCGCTATTGACGTCGGCAGAGACTTTTTAAAACCGTTGGAGCGGTCTTGCAAAGGCCGCGATGGATTTGGCAGAGATCCTGTACGAAGTTCGAAATGACCTACAATAGGTGCCGAGCGTTGCTCGTCATCGCTTCGCGACGCTTGCAGCGCCTCCCCGCCGCACTTTCAGTGCATGCGTGGTCACATGGGCATTCGCTCAGAAGTCTCCTTGCTACCAAAAAACAAAAAACCCCAGGACCTTTCGGTACTGGGGTTCTTTGTTTATTAGGTGCCTGGCAATGACCTACTCTCACATGGGGAAACCCCACACTACCATCGGCGATGACGCGTTTCACGACTG
>NZ_WBYR01000017.1:0-20171 GCF_013283315.1 Marinobacterium sp. xm-g-59
CGGATAAGAGGATTTAATCTGCTGACCTTGGTGGTCAACAACGTACCGTTCAAGGACGGTGAGCAAGTACAGGATCAATCAGACAGGAATGCCGCCTGATGCCGTACACCAGATTTGACAATATCTCGCTCCAATGCCTTCTCTTTTGATCCCAAGTCTTTCTAAATGCTCATTCTTGTAGCTACTGTTCTTTCAAGATGTTTTTCTAAGTAAGCAAACTTAAAAGTCTTTCACTATAGTGTCTAGCTGAGTGTCTGTTTTCAATATTCTTCTAAATATTATCTATATGGCCTAGGTAATGAGGAAAATGATATTGGCACTTGAGAGCTAAGCTCAATCCTATAAACAATGCAGTTCCCAGTACTAAACAATTTGATCAGTATGCTAGTCTAGTGATATAGATAAAGCTCTAGCATAGGACAAATGCTTTGGCTCATAGTTTAATTGCTAATCTAGAAACAATATGGAGAAATTTGATTTGTCCCATAGAAAAATCTGGGCTGCTTATGCCTCATCGATAGTTTTTGTTTTACTTTCAAATGTTTCATATGCTGGTGAACTCAGTGAAAAAGATGATCTAACTTTGGCAAAAGAATGCAGCAAAGTGTATGAGTTTGCTGGTGATTCTATGAGCTATTACCCCTCAAGCATAATGAGTATAGAGGATGATGGGGCTTTAATATCAACCTCAATAATTATGAAAAAAACAGTTGTGAAAGGTGCCAAAAATGGGTGGGCGGAAGGTAAAGAAGTAATAGAAGAAAGGCTATTTACTTGTTTATTCACTGGCGTGGCAAAAAATGAATATGATATCGAACCTGTCGTAGGTTATGAATTTTCTACTGACACTCGAGAAATTTACGCTGTACGTGCTTTTATACAACGGTGCACAGAGCCATTCTTGCTCAATAAGGGCGGATGCGAAAAAGTCTGGGATACTGTTGCTTCACGAACTTACGATAAAAAATCCGATAGCTACAGTTACAAAGGAGATTGGATTGAGAACTCAAAATACAGTGATTATGGGTCTTATAGATACTCAGTAAGAGGCTACTACCGCGGGAAGCTTTTATGGGATTCAGATTTCGACAAATTGGCTAGCTACCCCAGATGATTAAGATCACAATTGTTTTTGCTTCAATCTTGGTTTTGACGGCTTGCTCATCACACGCACCGAGCTACAGTGATAATAGTGTGCAAGACTGGCGTGCTCACCTTATTAAGCATGAGTTTGATGATGAGACTTTTCTATTTGGATTTGAGCTAACTAATGTGGTGTATTCTCCACAAAGCTGTATTTTTGGAGGTAATACTCTTAACAACTTTAAAACAACAATAGTTCTGAACGGTTCAAGCTTTCCAGCATCTAAGAAGTGCTTCAGTTACACTGACAATGAAAATTCTCATTACTATTTCTATTGGCCAAGCACGCTGAAGGGAAAAGATTACTTGAGCAATATCGTTAGCAGCAATAAACCATATGTGATTGTGGTTGAAGGGTTTGTCTTTTCATTCAGCAAATAAACTGGAGGTGGTTGCGTATGTAAAGAGTGGGAAAAGACGTGAAATATCAGTATAACGATCGACTTCTTTCTCAACATCCACGGGGTAATTAAAGGTCATGCGTTCAAGTATGAATCGAATGATTTCTCTTTTTTTTGCACGCTGCTCAAGTATATCGCGTTTGTATTCAAAATCTCCTAAATAGTGAAATGATGGACGATATCTAGATTTCTCTTCAGCGTAAGCCGCGCACTCCTTCTCTAACTTCTCTTTGAGTTGGATAATTTTGATTTCAGCATCCTTTAGTTCTAGAAGCTGAGGCGCTGATAAATCACTAAATGGATTAATCTGAGAGAGTATTTCTAAGAGCTCAGAGTTGTGTCCAAGAATAAATCGAGTCACCTCTTCTTGGTAATCAAGTATTCTTTGGCGGCCTTTGATGCGAGCAGTTTCTGAGTTGTAATTGAAGTATCCACTGCCTTCAATCAAATAATTATCAACTGGTTTAGTGTTACCGTCAGCATCTTCAATGTAGTAAACACTAGATTGTCCAAACCCAAAAATACCACCAGTTTTGTGCTCAATCACTTTGCATGAATCGTAATAATGCTGCTTTTCATCTGCGAGCCCAGAATAAACGGGACCGCCAGTTGCGCACAATCGCTCAACTGTCTGATGTATCAGTATGGCTGTATTTTTATCGAATACCTCATGTAAAGTTTTAGGGCGATTGAATTGGTTCATATTTTCAAATTTACTTTTTTCCTAGCTTGAATAGTTAAAGAAGCACTATTCCTCCCAGAAAAAAGATTCCAGCAACTAAGACAAAAAACAACATAATCAGAAAGATGTAGCTCTTCAATGTGTATCTCTCAAAATTAGCTTAGGTTCTTTGCCGAGCACTATGAAAACACTGTCTCCTTTATTAAGAGAGCTATCATTAATTACTATAGTCAAAATTCCAGCCACTTTGCTTTCTACGATGTATTCAGTTGCTTCAGTAGCAAAAGCTTCGGATTGTGCAATAGCGCCAATGGTGCCTCCTACTACAGCTCCAGCGATGGCTCCAACAGCTGAGTCGTTTGCATTAGAGCCTAATGAACTTCCAGAAATACCACCAATCATTGCTCCTGACGAAGTTCCAATACCCGTTCCGCCTTTGACTGTTACTTGCCTTTTAGAAAGAATTTTACCTTCAATTGTTCTTTGAGCTTTGCTCATTGCATTGCTTTGATAGGTATTAGACTGATTGCTTGGTGAGGAGCAACCAACCAAAATTAAAGTTAGAGCGATGCATGCGGCAACTATTCTTCTCACTCTTTAAACTCCCCTAGAGAGGTAATAAATTCAAGAATGTTGTTCCTTACAGCTATATTTCTGGCTTCTGTGTATCTTGCAGCTCCCATGAAGGCATAACTTGCTTCAACCTCTCCAGTGCTTTCAATATCTCGAGTAAAGATAAGTTTTCCAGATGATGTGTCTAGAAGTTGATATCTGACTACAAAATCAGTTGGAAAATTAACTCCCATGGATGGCGTTTCTAGCTTCAAAACCTTGGCAACAACTAAAACTCTTCTATCTGCCATGTCATTAAAAACTGCGCTTTTTATTAACGCTTCTTGAAGGGCATCTTCGAATGATGATTTAAATGAAGCCTCGTACTGGTTTCCACCAAAACCAACCTCAATGTAACCCACACGCTCATCGTCTTTGCCGAAAGCAATGCTTATGTCTTTTACTTGTCGATCAATCTTGGCTCCTGTTGGAAGAACATCGTCAGGTGCGAAATCAAGTGGTGGAACTTGAGCACATCCCGCGAAGATAACAACTAGGGATAAGATGGCTAATCGAATATTCATAAGTATTCCTCAACAAAATTTGTTTACACATTTACACTAATTTAACTCAGTTAATGTATGGATTTCTAGCCTAAGAAATTCTCTTTGTGGTACGTTAATGATGTGCTACATTTGAAATATGTCTGATAAACAGAAATTAACACGTAATAATGGCAAGTTTGCCAAAGGCTACTCTGGTAATCCCAGAGGGCGTCCGCCTGTGCTTTTACCTGAGGTTCGTGAGCGACTCGATAAGGCAACCCCAGATATTATTGAAAAGATTGTTGAGAAGGCTCTTAAGGGTGATCTAGCTGCTGCCAAGATAGTTCTAAATAGAACAGCTCCTATTTCAAAGCCTTCATCTCAGAGTGTTGTAATTCCAAACTTGAACTCTTCAGATTCTACTTTGAGCGAAAAGGCAGAAACTATTTTATCTTCAATAGCATCAGGTTCTTGCCCTCCAGACATTGGTGTAACTCTTATACAGTCGATCTCTACCCTTGCTAGGGTAGTTGAGTTTGATGATCTAAAACGTCGTGTTGAGGC
Organism: Marinobacterium sp. xm-g-59; assembly: GCF_013283315.1. Classification (NCBI taxonomy): domain Bacteria; kingdom Pseudomonadati; phylum Pseudomonadota; class Gammaproteobacteria; order Oceanospirillales; family Oceanospirillaceae; genus Marinobacterium; species Marinobacterium sp. xm-g-59. The sequence continues at coordinate 3,888 of NZ_WBYR01000017.1, forward strand.
TTTAGAGGCTTTAGATGGCCTATAACCTGCTTAAGCGAGTTAAAAGGCTCGAAAGGCAATCACCTAAGCCTGTAGCACCGCTCATAATAAGTTTATGGAATTCAAAGTGTGAAAGCGGAGGCTTCGAGGGTTATGAAGCACTCATTGATGGCGAGACTTATAGGTTCTATGGAACTGATAGGGATGATGTGATTGAGGTGGCTAGGGAGAGATTGCCATGCTTTTACGAACCAAGACTAATTGAGTTGTATCCCCTTTAATTACCTGCCCCAGTAATAGCTATAAAAGATTGCTACCCGCCCCTAAAAGTGTAGGTTTTAGTATAGCTAAAATCTTATGCTTTCTCCCATCCATAATAAATGCTTTGTTTAGTACCTATGCATCATTGGCGTGTGCTGGGAAAGATCTTGTGGACTATTGGACATAAAATTTACAATTATTAAAGCGAGCTAAAGATCAGATTCTACTTGAATCTGTTTGATTATCGAGTGACGAGAACAATAAATTTTAATGAAAGCTTTGACTGTGAAGAGTGATGAATAAGCAAATTGACCTGTTGGCTAAAAAGCTGATTGATGCACGATTAATGATGGCGACGGCAGAGTCTTGCACCGGCGGTGGTATTGCTCAGGCGCTCACTGATATATCGGGCTCATCACAGTGGTTTGATAGTGGTCTAGTGACCTACTCCAATGAAGCTAAGCAACGTTTATTAGGTGTTCCAAACGAATTGATTGTTGAGTGGGGTGCAGTAAGTGAGCCCGTTGCTAAGTCGATGGCTGAAGGGGCGGCAAATCAAGAGGGCGTGGATTTGGCGGTCGCAGTGACTGGAATAGCTGGTCCCACTGGTGGAAATAAAGATAAGCCTGTCGGTACTGTATGGATTGCCTGGAAGATGCCCAATAAACAGTCAGAAGCGCGCTGTTTTACGTTCGATGGAGATCGTTCCGCAGTTCGGCAGGCGACCATAAATGCAGCTATTACAGGGCTTTTAGAGCGTTTATGAAATTATTTTCGTATTCCTGTTTGACATATTTTTTACCTGTGCTTTAATACTGGTTATTAATACAGTAGTTAGCCAGTAGATAGCTCAAGGAATTTCTCATGGATCAGAATCGTAAGAAAGCATTAGACGCAGCACTCTCACAAATAGAGCGACAGTTCGGTAAAGGCGCAGTCATGCGCATGGGTGAGCAGCCTCGTGAGGCTATCCCTGCAGTTTCAACTGGCTCACTAGGATTGGATATTGCCCTAGGTATAGGCGGTCTTCCTTACGGACGTGTTGTAGAGATCTACGGTCCAGAGTCCTCTGGTAAAACAACACTAACCCTGCAAGTGATAGCTGAAGCTCAAAAGCAGGGTAAAACTTGTGCATTCGTGGATGCTGAACACGCTTTAGATCCGATTTATGCTGAGAAACTTGGTGTTGATGTCGACTCGCTTCTTGTTTCTCAGCCGGACACAGGTGAACAAGCACTTGAAATTACCGACATGCTAACTCGCTCGGGCGCTGTTGATGTGATCATTGTCGATTCGGTTGCTGCATTGACGCCTAAAGCTGAAATCGAAGGTGATATGGGTGATTCGCACGTCGGTTTGCAAGCACGCTTGATGTCTCAAGCGCTTCGTAAACTGACGGGTACCGTTAAACAGTCAGGTTGTTTGCTAGTCTTCATCAACCAGATTCGAATGAAAATCGGTGTCATGTTTGGTAACCCTGAGACGACTACGGGTGGTAATGCGCTTAAGTTTTACTCTTCAGTTCGTTTGGATATTCGCCGAACTGGTGCGGTGAAGCAGGGTGATGAGATTATCGGTAACGAGACTCGTGTAAAAGTTGTTAAAAACAAAGTTGCTCCGCCATTCCGCCAAGCAGAATTCCAGATTATGTACGGCAAAGGTATCTATCACATGGGTGAAGTAATCGACCTAGGTGTGCAGCAAAAGCTGATTGATAAGAGTGGTGCTTGGTACGCATACAATGGCGATAAGATCGGGCAGGGTAAAGCGAATGCAGCCAAGTTCCTGGAAGAAAATCCAGAGATCGCTAACGAAATTGAGTCACAAATTCGTAAAGAGTTGCTATCTGTACCAGCCAAGCCTGAAAAAGGTGATGAAGGTTCTGAAACTAATGCAGAGTTAGAATTTTAATCACAGAATAGAGGGGCTTCGGCCCCTTTTTTATTTCTATGCAAAAACGACAAAAGAGACCTATAGAAACAGAATCCGAGCTAAGGTCCTTTGCCTTCAGTTATTTGGCTAGGCAAGAGTATTCGCAGAGTCAATTACGTGAGCGTCTTGCAAAAAGATGTGAAAAACCTGAACTCATAGAGAGGGTGTTAACTTACCTTGTTGAAGAGGGGTATCAATCTGATAGCCGCTTTGCAGAGAGCTACATTCGAGTGAAATCCGATCAGGGGCAAGGTGGTAAGAAAATAGCTTTCGATCTGAGTCGTAAAGGAATTTCTAAGCAATTAATCGAAGAGTTATTAGATAGTCGCAAAGACGATCCCAAGCAGGTCGCGCTTGAGTATCTAAAACGCAAATTTGGTGAAGAGCCTCCTGAAGATATGAAAGTGAAAGCAAAATGGTTTAGACATATGGCTGGACGTGGTTTCAACTATGGTGAAATCGAATACGCATTTCGTTATCAAAATAGTGAACCCGATTACGACTAATCACCGTTAATTTGGTCAATTCCCCCGCACTACCCCCTACGAGTTTCACTCTAGTTTGTATATACTTATCCGCTATTTTGCCAAGGTTGTACCTGTATCAATTTAGGTACGGCTATTTTGGTGTCAATTTAAGATGATAGAGACTCGGCTGATTCTATGAAAAAGATGACCAGTGCTGAAATTCGAAACGCATTTCTGGACTATTTTGCTAGTCAGGGACATGAGGTGGTTTCTTCAAGCCCACTGATCCCTGGCAACGATGCCACACTGCTTTTCACCAACGCAGGTATGGTTCAGTTTAAAGACGTATTCCTGGGTAGCGATAAACGCAACTACTCTCGAGCAACAACCTCGCAACGTTGTGTTCGTGCCGGTGGTAAACACAATGACCTAGAGAACGTAGGCTACACTGCTCGTCACCACACTTTCTTTGAAATGTTGGGTAACTTCAGCTTTGGCGATTACTTTAAAGAAGATGCCATTCGATTTGCTTGGACCTTCTTAACGGAAACCTTGGGTCTTCCAAAAGAGCGTCTATGGGTAACCGTTCACCACAGTGATGATGAGGCAGAACGTATCTGGAAAGAGACCATGGGTATCGACCCAGAGCGTTTCTCTAAGCTTGATGAAGATAACTTCTGGGCGATGGGTGATACAGGTCCTTGTGGTCCATGTACAGAGATTTTCTTCGATCATGGTCCTGATGTTTGGGGTGGCCCACCAGGAAGCCCAGAGGAAGATGGGGATCGATACATCGAGATCTGGAACGTTGTCTTTATGCAGTACAACCGTTCTGCTGATGGTGAAATGACACCGCTAGAGCGCCCTTCAATTGATACCGGTATGGGTCTTGAACGTATTGCTGCCGTTATGCAGGGCGTTCATTCGAACTACGAAATTGATCTGTTCCAAAACCTACTTGCAGCGACAGCTGAAGTAATTGGTACCAAGGATCGCGATAACAAATCACTTCGCGTAATCGCTGACCATATCCGTTCATGTTCATTCTTAATCACTGATGGCGTGACGCCTTCAAACGAAGGGCGTGGCTATGTTCTTCGTCGTATTATGCGCCGCGCCATTCGTCACGGTAATAAACTCGGTGCTCAAGGAACCTTCTTCTACAAATTGGTTGCGCCCCTAGTTAAAGAGATGGGCGAAGCCTATCCTGAGCTTGCAAAAATGCAGGAACAGGTTGAGCGAGTGCTTCTTAAAGAGGAGGAGCAGTTTGCTCGTACCCTAGACAAAGGACTGGCACTTCTTGAAGAGGAGATTGCAAATCTTCAGGGTACGGTCGTTCCTGGCTCAGCAGTATTCAAACTCTATGACACTTATGGTTTCCCGGTTGACTTGACCGCCGACGTTGCGCGCGAGCGTGAACTGACCATTGACATGGAAGGCTTTGAAGCAGCAATGGCTGATCAGCGTGAGCGCGCTCGTGCATCAGGATCTTTCAATGTGGATTACAACGATAAGCTAGAGATCGATGGCGTTACCGAGTTCTCTGGTTATGAGCTTCTGGAAGATCGTGTTGAGATTGAAGCGATCTTCAAAGAGGGCGAATCAGTCACAGAGCTATCTGCTGGAGAGTCCGGTCTTGTGGTTATGACTCGTACACCTTTCTACGCTGAATCGGGTGGTCAGGTCGGTGATACTGGTCAGCTGGTTTGGGATCGCGGTACGTTTGATGTGGCAAACTGTACAAAAGAGGGTAAGAGCCATGTCCATCACGGCTCTGTGACTGAGGGCGTTTTAAAGCTCGGAGACCAAGTTAACGCACTGGTTAACAAAGCTCGTCGTCAAGCTGCGGCTCTTAACCACTCAGCAACGCACCTTTTACACGAAGCGCTTCGTCGCGTGCTCGGAGAGCATGTGCAGCAGAAAGGCTCGCTGTGTAATGATGAACGTCTCCGTTTTGACTTCTCACACTTTGAAGCGGTTACTGACGAAGAGCTCAAAACCGTTGAACAGATGGTCAATGAACAGATTCGTGCAAATACGTCAGTAGAAACCGAAATCATGGCGATTGATGCTGCGAAGGAGCGCGGAGCTCAAGCCCTATTTGGTGAAAAGTACGATGATGAAGTACGTGTTCTATCCATGGGTGGCGACTTCTCAGTAGAGCTTTGTGGTGGTACTCATGCTTCTCGTACGGGTGATATCGGTATGATGAAGATTGTCTCTGAGTCGGGTATTGCATCAGGCGTGCGTCGTATCGAGGCGATTACCGGTCTTGCTGCTCTCAACTGGTTTGAAGAGAGTGAGTCACTACTGGGTGAACTCGGCGCAATGGTTAAAGGTTCTCGAGATTCACTGCTAGAGAAATTCCAAGCATTGAACGAACGTAGCCGTTCCCTTGAGAAAGAGATTGAACGATTGAATGCAAAACTGGCGGCTGCCCAGAGTGGTGAGCTGCTCTCGTCGGCTGTTGAGATCAACGGTATCAAGGTTTTGGCAACAGAAGTTCAAGGTGTTGACCCTAAATCACTTCGCGACATGCTGGATCAGCTTAAGAATAAGTTGGGTAGCGGTGTGGTTGTGCTTGCAGCACACGATGGTGAAAAGGTTAGCCTTGTCGCGGGTGTGACGAAAGATCTTACTGGTCAAGTAAAAGCGGGTGATCTGATTCGTGAGCTTGCCACTCAACTTGGCGGTAAAGGCGGTGGTCGACCCGATATGGCTCAGGGCGGTGGCACCGATATAGCGGCTCTTCCTCAGGCGATTGCTGCGGTACCGGAATTAGTTAGAGCTGCACGTTAATCGTGCAGCGTTAATTGGAAATAGAGATAGATGGCTTTATTTGTACAAAAATATGGCGGTACCTCAGTAGGTTCAGTAGAGCGTATTGAAGCAGTCGCTGACAAAGTAAAACGATTTAAGGATCAGGGTCACGACATTGTCGTGGTTGTCTCTGCAATGAGCGGTGAGACCAATCGTCTTATCGGTCTTGCTAAAGATATCACTGATAATCCAGATCCACGTGAATACGATGTTTTGGTATCAACGGGTGAGCAGGTGACGATTTCACTGCTCTCTATGGCTCTGAAAAAGCGTGGTCTAGGTGCGAAGTCTTACACTGGCGGTCAGGTTCGTATCCATACTGATAGCTCACACACCAAAGCGCGTATCCAAAGCATCGATACCAGCAAAATGCGTTCAGATCTTGATGAAGGTAACGTCATAGTTGTAGCCGGCTTCCAGGGCATGGATGATGACGGCAATATCACGACCCTAGGTCGCGGTGGTTCTGATACAACGGGTGTTGCTCTGGCGGCTGCTTTAAAAGCTGATGAGTGTCAGATCTATACGGATGTCGACGGCGTCTACACGACAGACCCGCGCGTGGTAGAAGGTGCCCGTCGTCTCGATAAAATCACCTTTGAAGAGATGCTAGAGATGGCCAGTCTCGGTTCAAAGGTTTTGCAGATTCGCTCGGTTGAATTTGCAGGTAAATACAATGTTCCATTACGTGTATTGTCTAGCTTCCAAGATGGTGGCGGTACACTTATTACTACAGAGGAAACTGATAGCGTGGAAAATCCAATTATTTCAGGCATCGCGTTTAACCGTGACGAAGCAAAACTGACGGTGTTGGGTGTGCCTGACCTTCCAGGTATTGCATCACGTATCCTAGGTCCTGTCTCGTCTGCCAATATCGAAGTAGATATGATCGTTCAAAACGTAGCAGCCGATCAGACTACCGACTTTACATTCACAGTACACCGTAATGATTACGATAAAGCCTTGGTTATCCTTGAAGAGACGGCTAACGAGCTAGGTGCGCGTGAAGTGAAAGGCGACAATAAGATTGCTAAAGTCTCTATCGTGGGTGTGGGTATGCGTTCTCACGCAGGCGTTGCAAGCAATATGTTCACAACCCTGGCTAAAGAGAATATCAATATTCAGATGATCTCAACTTCCGAGATCAAGGTCTCTGTAGTAATCTCAGAGAAGTATATGGAGCTAGCGGTTCGTGCACTGCACAGTGCGTTTGAACTCGATCAAGCAGACAGCGTCGCTGAATAATCGCTATCTAGCATAATTGGATTCGCACATGGCGATCACTTGGTCGCCTATCTTAAATGGATTTAGGAGAAGCTGATGCTAATACTGACAAGGCGAGTTGGTGAAACTCTAATGATTGGTGACAATATCAGTGTCACTGTTCTTGGTGTCAAAGGTAATCAGGTGCGAATCGGTGTGAATGCACCAAAAGATGTTTCCATTCATCGTGAAGAGATCTACCAAAGGATCTTGGATGAAAAAGAGCAGGAAAATAGCGGAAAGTCGTAAGTTTTTCCCTTTTAGGGTTTAACTTTAGTCACCTCTCTTGTACTATACGCGCCGTTGATCAGGAGCGGTGGCCGAGTGGCTGAAGGCGCACCCCTGCTAAGGGTGTATACGTTTACGCGTATCGAGGGTTCGAATCCCTCTCGCTCCGCCATCAAGATTAAGCGCCCGTAGCTCAGCTGGATAGAGTACCTGGCTACGAACCAGGCGGTCGCACGTTCGAATCGTGCCGGGCGCGCCAATCTTGAGTTTTCACTTCTTTAGTGTTTTCATCGACCAACATCTGAAATAAGCGCCCGTAGCTCAGCTGGATAGAGTACCTGGCTACGAACCAGGCGGTCGCACGTTCGAATCGTGCCGGGCGCGCCATTTCAGAATCACGCAATACTTCAGCGCCCGTAGCTCAGCTGGATAGAGTACCTGGCTACGAACCAGGCGGTCGCACGTTCGAATCGTGCCGGGCGCGCCATATTCAAAAGAAATGCCACCTTTAGGGTGGCATTTTTTTTGAACTTGACGTGTCCAGCCGAGTCAACGTGCTCGTTCGACTGAAGCGCAGGGCACCATCTCCACTACCCACCTTAAAACAAATTGAGACTTTCTCATTCTTTAGTCGCAATGAAAGTCATTCCGAAACTAACACTTATACGCCGTTACAGAGTGCGTAAATACTGCAGCTTCATTCGTAAGTTGACTGGTAAGTTAAAAAAACGACCTTTTTTGTAAATTCACTACATACAAAGTGGGCTTGATATGGCTGCGGGGCTATGGGATAAATGTTTCCTATGCTGTTGGGTAGGGGTTACTTTGCGCATAGATCCAAGGATTATGCCAAGCCCTTTGAATTATTTTTATTGGAGTAGAGTAGATGAATAGTCTGATATCAGAAGGCCTCAACCTTATGGTCTATGGTATGGGGTTCGTTTTCGTATTCCTTACGCTGCTGGTCATTGTCACTACATTGATGTCTAAGCTGGTAAACAAGTTTTTGCCAGAACCGATTGTAGAGCCAAAAGCCAAAGCGTCTGCGCCTCAAGCTGCAGGCAACAATGATGAGTTGTTGGCTGTATTGTCGGCAGCGGTTCATAAATACCGTAAGTAATTTTAGGCACTGCCTTTTAACAAGAGAGAACTTAAGTTTATGTCTGATGCAAATAAGCCTCTTGGTATCACGGATGTAGTTTTACGTGATGCGCACCAATCATTGTTTGCGACTCGTCTTCGCCTCGATGACATGCTTCCTATTGCTGAGAAGCTAGATAAGATTGGCTACTGGTCGCTAGAGAGTTGGGGTGGTGCCACTTTTGACTCATGTATTCGTTATCTAGGTGAAGATCCTTGGGATCGTATTCGCCAACTTAAAGCAGCAATGCCAAACACTCGCCAGCAGATGCTACTGCGCGGTCAAAACCTATTAGGTTACCGCCACTACGGTGATGATGTGGTCGAGCGTTTTGTTGAGCGTTCAGCAGAGAGCGGTATCGACGTATTCCGTATCTTCGATGCGATGAATGACCCTCGTAACCTTGAGAAAGCGATTGCGGCCGTTAAAGCGACTGGCAAACACGCTCAGGGTACGATCTCTTACACTACTAGCCCAGTTCACACCATCGACATGTGGGTGGATTACGCTAAGACCCTTGAAGACATGGGTGCTGATTCAATCAACATCAAAGATATGTCAGGCATTTTGACCCCTTACGGTGCGTTTGATCTTGTATCTCGTCTGAAAGCTCAGACGGGGCTTGAAGTTCAGCTGCATGCTCACGCAACGGCAGGTCTGTCTGATATGACCATCCTGAAAGCGGTCGAAGCGGGCATTGATCGTGTTGATACAGCGATCTCTTCAATGTCGATGACCTACGGTCATACAGCAACAGAGTCTGTAGTAGCGGCTCTAGCAGGTACGGATCGTGATACCGGTCTAAACCTAGAAGCACTCGAAGAGATTGCAGCCTACTTCCGTGAAGTTCGTAAGAAGTACGCTAAATTTGAAGGCTCACTGCGTGGTACTGACAGCCGCATTCTAGTGGCTCAGGTTCCTGGTGGTATGTTGACCAACATGGAGAGTCAACTTAAAGAGCAGGGCGCAGCGGATAAGTTTGATGAAGTGTTGGCTGAGATCCCACGAGTACGTGAAGATCTTGGTTACATTCCACTGGTGACACCAACATCACAGATCGTTGGTACTCAAGCGGTTATCAATGTACTCGTTGGCGAGCGTTACAAAACTATATCTAAAGAAGTTCAGGGTATCCTTAAAGGTGAGTACGGTGCAGCTCCTGCGCCATACAATGCTGAGCTTCAGGCCAAAGTTCTTGATGGAGCAGAGGCTATCACTTGCCGTCCAGCTGATCTCATCGAGCCAGAGATGGATAAGCTTGTTGCAGAGCTTAAAGAGATCGCAGTTGAAAAGGGTATTGAGCTAGAAACGGGTGAGCGTGAAATTGATGACGTGCTTACTTACGCTCTGTTCCCTCAGATCGGCCTTAAATTCCTTGAAAATCGCGGTAACCCAGACGCGTTTGAACCAGTACCCACTTTAGAGGATGCGCTAGCTATGTCAGCACCTAAGAAATCAGGACCAGAAGTTTACACAATCACAGTCAATGGCCAGAACTACGTTGTTCAAGTGGCTGAAGGTGGTGACATTACAGCCGTTGCTCCTGCTGCTGCAGCACCTGCCGCTCCAGCCGCTGCGCCTGCAGGTTCAGGTGAGCCTGTGCCAGCTCCACTGGCCGGTAACATCTGGAAAGTTCAGGTCTCTGCTGGTCAAGCGGTTCAAGAGGGCGATGTGCTTGTTATCTTGGAAGCGATGAAGATGGAGACAGAAGTTCGTGCAGCGCGTGCTGGTACAGTGACTTCAGTTGACGTTAAAGAGGGCGATGCCGTTCAGGTTGGCGACTCTCTGGTTACTCTTGCCTAATTTGAGGTGACGGTTTAATGGAAAAGATCCTTCAACTGTGGGAAGCCTCGGGCATCTACAACATCTCAGCCGGTCAGGTAACTATGATCGCTGTTGGTTTGTTGTTGCTCTTTTTGGCAATCCGCAAAAACTTTGAGCCACTGCTGCTTGTGCCAATCGGTTTTGGTGGCATCATGGCGAATATTCCCGAGGCTGGACTCGCGTTTTCTGCAGTAGAGAATGCGGTTCACTTTGCAAAACCTGAAGTGCTTCAGGGTTTGGCTGCTTCATTGAATATTACCAGTGTGGATCCTCACGAGATACTGCATGCTTACCACGGCTCTAATCCGTCTACGCATCATGCAGCCACTATGGTTGCTGCTGACGCGGGTTACAGCAATGGTATGCTCTATAACTTCTACTCTGTAGCCATTGCTTCGGGTGTTGCTCCGCTACTGATCTTTATGGGCGTTGGTGCGATGACTGATTTTGGTCCGCTCCTGGCTAATCCAAAGACTCTATTCTTGGGTGCTGCAGCTCAGTTCGGCATCTTTGCAACGGTATTGGGTGCTGTGGGTCTTTCAGCGATGGGTATCATGGACTTCACAGTTCAAGATGCAGCTGCAATCGGTATCATAGGTGGTGCTGACGGTCCAACAGCTATTTACGTTGCCAGCATGCTTGCCCCTCAATTACTGGGTGCGATCGCTGTAGCTGCCTACTCATACATGGCACTAGTGCCAATGATTCAACCGCCAATCATGCGTGCATTGACGACTGAATCGGAGCGTAAGATCGCAATGCACCAGCTTCGTCATGTCTCTAAGACTGAGAAGATCATGTTCCCGATAGCGCTGTTGATTCTTGTCGCACTGTTGCTTCCGGATGCAGCCCCACTATTGGGTATGTTCTGTTTCGGTAACCTGATGCGTGAATGTGGCGTTGTGGACCGTCTGAGTGATACAGCACAGAATGCTCTAATCAACATCGTGACGATCTTCCTAGGTCTATCGGTTGGCTCTAAGTTGAGCGCTGATAAGTTCCTGGACTTGAACACACTGGGCATTTTGCTCCTTGGTATCGTTGCTTTTGGTATCGGTACAGCTGCAGGTGTCTTGATGGCTAAGCTGATGAATAAGCTTGAGGGTGGTAATGCAATCAACCCACTTATTGGTTCAGCGGGAGTCTCTGCTGTTCCTATGGCTGCTCGTGTCTCCAATAAGATCGGTTTAGAGGCTAACCCTCAAAACTTCTTGCTGATGCATGCCATGGGCCCTAACGTAGCGGGTGTGATTGGCTCTGCGGTTGCTGCAGGTGTCATGATTAAGTTTGTTGGTTAATCTTTGATTAACCATTATAAAAAGCGCCCTCGGGCGCTTTTTTGTTACCTGACAATTGTGAAGTTTGAATATTCTCTAACTTTTTTTACAAAAGTGACTTCGTTTTATTTTTTATCGTCTATGCTGTGTATAGAGAAAGAAAATAGACCCGCAGTATAAAGGCAGTATCTGCGCTTTAGGAATTGAAGAATGAAGACGCTCAGTACAGGTGAAATCGCTAAGCTTTGTGACGTTAATTTACGAACCGTCATTCGTTGGATCGAGCGAGGGGCTTTAAAGGGTTTTAAACTTCCAGGTCGAGGGAATAACAGAGTTCGCGTAGAGGACTTCTTAGCCTTTCTGGTTGAGCATGAGATCCCGATTCCTGCTGAACTGCAGGAAGATAGTCGAAAGGTTCTTGTTGTAGATGATGAGCCTGCCATCGCACGTGCATTACAACGAGTGTTACGTAAGCATGGTTTGGTCGCAGAGGTGGCCGCTGATGGTTTTCAAGCGGGTACCAAGCTGATGAAAGATCGCCCAATTCTGGTGACCTTGGATCTCAGTATGCCGGGCCTAAGTGGTTACGATGTACTGAGTTTTGTTCGCGAAACTCCAGAAATAGCTTCAACAAAAATATTGGTCATCTCGGCATTGGGCAGTGAAGCCCTCCAAAAGGCGATCGATTTGGGAGCCGATGCGATTTTGAATAAGCCGTTTGATAATCATGAGTTGGTCGAAGTGATCAATAAGTTGGTAGGAACACCTGTGAAAGCTGAAGATATTTAACAGCTATTCAGACAGCAAGCCATAAAAAAAGCCCGCTAATGTTTGTTAGCGGGCTTTTTTGTTACTAGGCGTTTAGTCAGCGATTTCTGAGCGATTCTTTCCCTCGGATTTTGCGAATTTCAGCGCTTTTTTCGCTGCTTTATAGAGCTCTTCAGGGTCATCACCGATATCGATTGCCTTGGCTGCTAGAGTGATTTGTATGTCGACTTTCTGGTTTCGCACTAGATAGCTACGTGAGGCCAGTTTCATTCTGACCCGTTCCATAATGCCGTTAATACAGTCCTCGGGAGCATACTGATTCAACATGATGCCAAACTCATCGTCCTCGGTACGAGCAATGATATCGCCTGAGCGAAGATTAAAACTTAATAGTCTGCCGACCAATTTTAAAACGTCCTCACTGGTTTGAGGCCCGACGGACTCAACAATAGAGCTAAAATTATCGACATCTAAGAGAATTAGGTAGGAGGGGGCAACGCCTGGCAAGGCCGTGCCAACAATCGCTTGAGCCTCTACTTGCTCCATCAGAGCCGTTCTATTGAGTAGACCGGTCAGTGGATCAGTCGCAGTTAGGCTTTTCACAAGCTCATCGTAATTACGTTTCTCATCATCACGTTGTTTTTGAACGAGCTCTTCGTTAATGATCGCAAGCAGTTCACTATTGTCCCAGGGCTTGGACATGTAGCGGTGAATTCTACCTTCATTAATGGCACTCACCGTCATATCAAAATCTGAATAACCAGTCAGTAGAATACGAACCGTATTAGGTGTAATTGACATGGTTTTTGCCAGGAATTCATCACCTCTCATCTCGGGCATTCGCATGTCAGAAACAATCAGATCAACCTCATTGGATTCAAGGTACTTCAGTGCCTCCGGTGCCGATGTGAAACCGATAACTTCGTAGTGGCTTGAACGTAATACCCTGCGAAGCGAGTTAACGACAGACTCCTCATCATCCACGCATAAAATCTTAGCGGCTTCGGTCCGATCAAGGTATCGGCTATTGTCTAAAGAGCTCATCAGTACAACTGTCCTTCGGGTCATTTATGTCATATGACTTAAGGTATAGTTTAGGGTCTGGGATCTGTCAAATTGATCAGTAAAAATAATCTGTTTTTCATTGTGAAAAGAGAGATAGGAGACTGGCACCCCAGAGACGATTCGAACGTCCGACCTACCCCTTAGGAGGGGGTTGCTCTATCCAGCTGAGCTACTGGGGCACTGGCAGTGAATTCTAAAGCCTCATTTCGACTATGCAATAGGATTCTGTTGAATTACTTAGACTAAAGAGTCCTTTTGAACAGACCAATGTCTAATTCTGACTTAGGGTAGCTCAGGTTATAAATATTGCACTTTAATAAATAGAGTGTGGCAATGATTGCCGTACCCAATCAATCTAAGGGAAAGAACTAATGAGCGATAAGATCTACCCAGTATCTGCAGAGTTTGCTGCTAACGCCCATGCTGATGAAGCTAAATACAACGAGATGTACCAGCAGTCAGTTGAGAACCCAGATGCGTTCTGGTCTGAGCAAGCTAAGCGTATCGACTGGATCAAGCCTTTCACTAAGGTTAAGCACACATCGTTTGATACTCATAATGTTGATATCCGTTGGTTCGAAGATGGTACGTTGAACGTTGCAGCAAACTGTTTGGATCGCCACTTAGAGACTCGTGGTGATCAGGTTGCGATTATCTGGGAAGGTGATAACCCAGAAGAAGATGAAAAGATCACTTACCGCGATCTTCACGAGCGTGTATGTAAGTTTGCCAACGTGCTTAAAGCGCAGGGTATTAGTAAAGGTGACGTAGTCACTCTTTACCTTCCAATGATCCCTGAAGCCGCTGTCGCTATGCTGGCTTGTGCTCGTGTTGGTGCCGTTCACTCGATTGTATTTGGTGGTTTCTCTCCAGAAGCGCTTGCAGCTCGTATAGAAGGCGCTAACTCTAAACTGGTTGTGACTTCTAACTTCTCACTTCGTGGTGGTAAAGCGGTTCCACTTAAAGCGAACGTTGATGAAGCTCTGACTCACCCTGGTGCAGCTAAGTTCTGTGAAAAAGTGGTTGTTGTAAACCGCGTTGATCAAGATGTTGCTTGGCATGAGAGCCGTGATGTTTGGTATGAAGAGGAGATGGCAAAAGCCTCTGCTGATTGCCCACCTGAAGAGATGAACGCTGAAGATCCACTGTTCATTCTTTACACTTCAGGCTCTACTGGCGCGCCTAAAGGTCTTAAGCACACCACAGGTGGTTACCTAGTCTACGCATCAATGACCCATCAGTACGTCTTTGATTACCAAGAGGGTGATATCTACTGGTGTACAGCCGATGTGGGTTGGGTAACAGGTCACAGCTACATTGTTTATGGTCCACTAGCAAACGGTGCAACGACCCTGATGTTTGAAGGTGTTCCAAGCTACCCAGATATGAGCCGTTTCGGTCGCGTTATCGAAAAACACAAAGTTAACCAATTCTACACCGCGCCCACGGCCATCCGTGCCTTGATGCAGAAAGGTGAAGATGTTCTAGGCGACTCTGATCTATCCTCTCTTAAACTGCTAGGTTCGGTTGGTGAGCCAATCAACCCAGAAGCTTGGGAGTGGTACAACCGTGTCATGGGTGCTGGTAAGTGCCCAATCGTTGATACTTGGTGGCAGACTGAGACAGGCGGCATCATGATCGTACCTCTACCTGGTGCGACAGCGACTAAGCCGGGTTCAGCAACTCGTCCATTCTTCGGTGTTCAGCCAGCGCTACTGGATAACGATGGCAAAGAGATTGAAGGTGCAGGTGAAGGTAACCTTGTCATTAAGGACTCTTGGCCTGGTCAATCTCGCTCAATCTGGGGCGACCACGAACGTTTCGGTCAGACTTACTTCTCTAGTTTCTCTGGCTACTACACAACGGGCGATGGCGCACGTCGTGATGAGGACGGCTACTACTGGATCACTGGTCGTGTAGACGATGTAATCAACGTATCTGGTCACCGTATGGGTACCGCAGAGGTTGAGTCTGCGTTGGTCGCTCACGAAGCGGTTGCTGAAGCTGCGGTGGTAGGTTACCCACACGATCTTAAAGGTCAGGGTATCTACTGTTACGTAACGCTGCAGGAAGGCATGGAAGCTTCTGATGAGCTTAAAGTGACACTGCGTAACTGGGTACGTACAGAGATTGGTCCAATTGCATCACCGGATTTGATTCAGTTCGCACCCGGTCTACCTAAGACACGTTCTGGTAAGATCATGCGTCGTATCCTTCGCAAGATTGCGGAAGACGATTTCGGTGCTCTTGGTGATACCTCTACCTTGGCAGATCCAAGTGTGGTGGATGACCTGATCGAAAACCGCATGAATCGTAAGAGCTAAACACTCTTATTAAAAAACCCACGACTCGTCGTGGGTTTTTTTATTTCCATTTGAACTGGAAACTAATCCATTATTCGATTAACTTATACCCTACAAAAAAGCGCTATACTGCCTTTCTAGGCTTGTCGGAGAATACTATGCAACTGGCTCAAAAAATTATCATTGCGGATGATCACCCACTGTTTCGTGCAGCGCTGAAACAGGCGGTTTCCCAAGCGGTTTCCGGAGTGGAGATTATCGAAGCGGATACTCTTGAGTCTGTTCAGAATGCTGTTGAAGAGCATGGTGATGCTGACTTGGTGCTTTTGGATATCCATATGCCAGGTGCTCAAGGTTTCTCTGGTCTGGTATTCCTTCGTGGTCAACACCCTGGTGTTCCAGTGATTGTCGTCTCAGGCAGTGAAGAGACTCATGTTATGAAGCGTGCGATCGATTACGGCGCGTCAGGCTTTATTCCTAAGTCATCTCCGCTAGAGACCATTTCAGAAGCGATTGTTGCTGTTCTTCAAGGTGATGAGTGGTTGCCAGAGGAGTTAGAAGAGTCAATGGATGACCTTGTTACAGACGAGGATCAGAAGTTTGCTGAAGCGATTGCCTCTTTGACGCCACAACAGTTCCGTGTACTGACGATGCTGACGGAAGGACTATTGAATAAACAGATCGCTTACGATTTAAACGTTTCTGAAGCCACCATCAAAGCTCACGTGACGGCGATTCTTCGTAAGTTGGGTGTCCACAGTCGGACCCAAGCTGTCATCGCTGCACAGCGTCTTGGAGTAGAGCCTCCCAAGACAGAGGGTTAACACTGTGTCCCGTCCTAAAATACGTTGACGGTTTTTGATTGAAGCGACGACCTTAGGTCGTCGCTTTTTTATGCACCTCTTCTGGCGTTTTCATGCCAAGGCTAAGATGCGGCCTCATTTGATTATATATTT
>NZ_WBYR01000018.1:0-10151 GCF_013283315.1 Marinobacterium sp. xm-g-59
GGCGAGATCATTACAATAAAGTAAGACCACATAGTGCACTTGGCTATGTGCCACCAGAGGAATTCGCTAAGCGTGCTGCTTAGCAAAATCTCATCGAAGAAGTGGTACTAACTAAGGGGAAAGGTCACTGCCTGAAGCGGTATCTGAAACAGTTATTGTCTCTGGCCACAGTGTTCAGGAAACCGCTGCGGCTATTTTAGAGATTAAGCGTATCCTGCTCGACGATTTAGAAGACACTGCAGCCATTAAATAAATTAAGACTAAGAAATAAACGGATGCTGGCCTTAGCAGATAGCTGGTCACGCCATTTGCGTGATAGCTTTACGAAAACGTGATAACGAAAAGGCAAATAAAACACTGCCAATAATCACCAGCCACAGGAATTGCGGCCAAACAACATCCAAGCCAGCACCGCGATAAAGAATGGCCTGTGCCTGGCTGACAAAATGAGTGGTGGGGGCAACCAGCATAATATTTTGTACTAATTCAGGCATACTTTCCCTTGGTGTGGAACCACCTGAGAGCATTTGCAGCGGCAGTAAAATCAATACCATTAACATGCCAAACTGCGGCATATTACGCGCCAGCGTAGCCAAAAATATGCCCATAGACGTTGTGGCAAATAAATGCAGCGCCACACCCACTAAAAATAACAATACCGAGCCTTCAATCGGCACTTGTAGCGCACCTTGCACCACAAAAACCAAGGAAAACGCTGCCGCGCACAATACCACCAAGCCCATCGACCACACCTTTGCCAACATAATTTCGGTAGGCGTTACTGGCATCACCAACAAATGTTCGATAGTGCCATGCTCGCGCTCACGAATAAGTGCCGCGCCAGTTAAAATAATAGACAGCATGGTAACGTTATTAATAATTTGCATCACCGAACCAAACCAGGCTTTTTCCAGCGTTGGGTTAAAGCGTACTCTTAGCGCTAAATCTACCGGCGTAGTACTTACCCCACGCTGATGCTGCAAAAACTCACTGATCTCGGCCATAATAATTTGCTGAATATAGCCACTACCACTAAATGCTTGGCTCATCCGCGTGGCATCGGTGCTTAGCTGGATATTGGTAATATTGCCCGCAAGGATATCGCTTTGAAAATTTGGCGGAATATTTACCACAAAGGTATAACGGCCAGAATCCATTCCGGCATCCATTTCTGGCAATGAAATAAGCTCGGGTAAATTAAATTGAGGAGGATAAAAAGCCCCAACAATTCGGGCCGATAACGGTGACGCATCTTCATCAACAATAGCGATTGGCGCTTTATTTAAGGTATCTGGCATCGCAGTTGCAGCGGTATACACCGACAACGTAAAGGTATAGACAATCAAAAACAGCATGATTTTATCACGCCGTAAGCTCCATAACTCTTTTACCCCTAAGCGATAAATATTGGCAAAGGCTTGCATACTTAACGCTCCTGCTTTTTCAATAGTGCAATTGCTACGCCCAAAATAACCGGTACCGCTAACAGCAAGGGTTTAAAAGAATCATATAAATCACTAAAACCCAGTGCTTTACTAAAAACGCCACGGGTAATATTAATCATATAAGTAGCCGGATAAATCTCACCAATCACCCTACCACCACCTTCCATGGATGACACAGGATCAAGTAAACCGGCAAATTGTACTGCAGGGATCAAGGTTGCCAACATCGCAAAAAACATTGCCGCAATTTGGCTTTTGGTCACAGTAGAAGCCAGCAAGCCCATACCCGTTGCGATAATGCAGTATAAAAACGCCGCCAATAACAAGGTGATAAAACTACCAGTAATAGGGACATCAAACAGTGTTACCGCCAATAAACACATCAGTAGAAAATTAAGCATCGCCAGTGCCACATACGGCAACTGTTTACCTAACATAAACTCGGTTTTGGTTACTGGTGTCACATACAAATTAAGAATAGAACCCAGCTCTTTTTCACGTACTACGGCCAGTGCCGTTAACATGGCGGGCATCATTAATAACAGCAGCGGGATAATAGCCGGCACCATAGCAGGTAAACTGCGCACATCTGGGTTATAACGATAACGGGTTTCTATACCGGCAGCACTACTGGTGCTGGTATTAGTGCGCATTCTAGCTTGCTCGGCCAACCAATGCTGATGAATACCTTGCACATAACCTTTTACTGTTTCTGCCCGTTGCGGCATAGCGCCATCCACCCAAGCACCTACCGCTACGGGCGTTCCGCGTTCAATATCTCGGGCAAAACCGGCTGGAATTTCCAGTACCAGCGATAACTCGCCATCTCGCATCCGTTTATCCAAATCGGCATAATCTTTAATGGGCGCTTGCTCAACAAAATAGCGCGAGCCAGATAAGCTTAATGTATAGCTTTGGCTAAGTGCGGTTTGATCTCGGTCTAGCACCGCATAACGTAAATCCTCAACATCCATGCTGATACCAAACCCCATCACAAACATCAAAATTAAGGAGCCGAGTAATGCCAAAGTGCTGCGCACCGGATCCCGTTGTAACTCCAATGATTCGCGCCACATATAGCTAAACATACGCTGCATACTAAACAACGATTTTTTAGATGGCACTTGCTCGTTTGCCACCGTATCCACAGCCTCGGCAGTAACCAATGCAGCTTCAATGGGTGCTGCTTGCGACTCAGAGCCACTGGCTTCAATCAAGTAATCGATAAACGCGTCTTCCAGTGTATCCTTGCCACGCTTTTGCCTTAATAAAGCCGGTTTATCGCTATCCAGTACTCTACCAGCGTGCATCATCGACATTCGATCACAGCGCTCGGCTTCGTTCATAAAGTGCGTTGAAATAAAAATAGTCACTTTATCTTGGCGCGATAAGCTAATCAGTAAGCGCCAGAAGTTATCACGCGCAACAGGATCCACGCCCGAGGTGGGTTCGTCTAAAATCAGTAACTCAGGTTTATGCACCATGGCCACCGCCAGCGATAAACGTTGGCGAATACCAAGTGGCAAACTTTCAGGTAAATAGGCTAACACGCCTGCTAAATCAAAGCGGCTAACCATTTCCGCTACCCGCGCTGGAATATCCTGTTCTGGCACATGAAATAGCCGTGCATGCAGTACTAAGTTTTGTTCTACAGTAAGCTCACCGTACAACGAAAACGCTTGCGACATATACCCCACACGCTTACGGGTATTAATATCATCAGGGTTAACTTCTTTACCAAATAGCCAGGCTTTGCCTTCTGTCGCGGGTAATAAACCCGTAAGCATTTTCATGGTGGTGGATTTACCGCAACCATTGGAACCCAAAAAGCCAAAAATTTCACCACGAGCAATTTTAAAGCTAACATCGTTAACCGCGGTAAAATCACCAAAACGCATGGTTAAATGTTGCGCCTCAATGGCAATATCATCAGCACCAAACTGGCTTAATGGCGTAATCTCAACAGGTTGATGTCCGCGTTTTTTTTCTTCTGGCAATAATTTAATAAAGGCTTCTTCTAACGATGCCGATGCTGTTCGCTGTAAAATCTCTGCCGGTGTGCCAGTTGAAAGTACCTTACCGCCGTCCATCGCTACCAGCCAGTCAAAGCCTTGTGCTTCGTCCATATAGGCGGTTGCTACAATCACACTCATTTGTGGGCGACTTTGACGAATGCGGCTAATCAGTTGCCAAAATTGGCTACGCGCCAGCGGATCCACGCCAGTAGTGGGTTCATCTAAAATTAAAAATTGCGGATCATGAATTAGCGCACAGCACAGCCCCAGCTTTTGTTTCATACCGCCGGAAAGCTTGCCAGCTGCGCGACTTAAAAATTTTTGCAGCCCCGTTGCTTGCGTTAAATCGTCAATACGCCGACGCCGCTCTGGCGCAGAATGACCAAATAAGCGGGCAAAAAATTGCAGGTTTTCTTCAACAGATAAGGTGGGATAGAGGTTTTTACCCAACCCTTGTGGCATATAAGCAACATGTGGACAAATATATTCACGATGCGCTTTGCTGGCCATATCGCCATCTAGCACATCAATTTGACCGCTTTGAATCGCTTTAGCACCGGATAACAACGACAATAAGCTAGATTTACCCACACCATCAGGCCCTAACAACCCCACCATTTTACCCGCGGGAATATCTAAGGTGATGTTATCTAGCGCCAGTGTTTTCCCGTATCGTAAGCTAACTTGCCGAATGCGGGCTACCGTCATAAAGCAACCCGCTCAGGTAAATGTGCAGGCCAGCTGGCGTCGTCACTTAACTTAACCCAAGCAACACCCGGCAAACCGGTTTTCACCTGCGTAATATGTTTTTGCAGCAATGCGGGATCAATTTTGGCTTTGACCCTAAACATCAGTTTTTCACGTTCGCTGGCTGTTTCTACGGTTTTAGGTGTAAATTGCGCCACATCAGCAACATAAGAAATTTTAGCTGGAATGGCCACATGCGGTGCCGCATCAAGCACTATGCTTACATCACTACCAATGGCAATACGCCCAGCTTGCGCGGCGGGTAAAAAGAATGTCATATACACATCGGTCAGATCGATCATATTTAACACCCGGCCGCCACTCCCAACAATCTCCCCAGCTTGCGCTACTCGATACTGAATACGACCAGCACGCGGCGCCTTTAATACATTATCTTGCAGCTCTACTTTTACGCGATTAACGGTGGCAGCCGCCGCAACCGAGGCCGACTCTGCCGATTGAATTTGCGCATTGGCCGCGGCAATACCCGATGCTGCTGCATCTATCTGCGCTTTAGCCGCAGCAACGACGGCTTGTGCACTGCGCAATTGTGCTTGATCATCATCGGCCGTTTGTTGCGAGGCCGCGCCAGTTTTGGCTAAAGTGCTAGTACGCCGCGAGCGGTTTTGGGCAGCAGATAATTCGGCTTCGCGCTGTGCTAATACCGCTTCCAGTGCCGCTTTTTCACTTTGTCGTTGTGCCAGTTGGCTATACGCCGCACTAACCGCATTTAGCGCTTGGCGCTCTTGCGCTTCAGCTTGTTGCAGCTGAGCAGTAAGTGATTCTGAATCAATATGTGCTACCACTTGATCCGCTGTCACAAAGTCACCTTCGTTAACCAAAATATCGCGGATCCGCCCAGCGGTTTTCGCAGAAATAGCAATTTCGGTTGCTTCAATCCGGCCATTACCCGAAGCAACATCCGCGGGCAACTCATCAGATAATAAATATCTCTGAGCGATAACAAACAGAGCAACAATAACACCGGCAGCGATCAGCAAAGGTTTTACTGTCGTTTTGGATAGATTCATGCGTGACTTTCCTTAGATAATGCGGCTGTAACATTAACGCTGAACACAAAAAGCGCGGATTGTGCAGTATATACAATAGCTGAATAGAATTATAGGAGTAGTTTGTTTGAATTTTGTCTTGCCTTTGACAGTTGTTCCAGTGACCACTTGCTGCTTAGTGCTCCAACGCTGAGTATCCAGGTAGAGATTTTCAATTGTAGAAAGTTGTACCGATTTTCGTCGCATCAAATTCCAGTATGGCTGCATTAGCACAATAGCCAGAATACTGTTTTCAAGGTCACTAGCTGGAAAAGTAAAGGTTTGAGTTACTTGGTCAATTTTATAGAGATGGTTCGCCCGGTAGATAATTATACTTTGGCCTAAGATCGCAAGCAGGAACACAGGCAAAATTTGCAAAAAATCGAATAAATAGCAAATAAAACTCGCGATAATACTTAAAATCAGCAAGTTAGTTACTGATTTTCGTAGCGCCATCCAAACGTCATAAACTTGATAGATTTTCATTTAATACCTTTAGGTATCCCAATACTGGTTAATTGCTGGTGAAGATAGATTGCAGGTTTTTCTTGCGTCTTTCGTTTTCTTCGCTTTTCTCTTTATACATTAACGCTTCAGCCTGAAGCTGCTCCATCCGCTTTTTTAACTGCTTGATCTCAAGATCCTGACTTTTGATAGTTTGCTGTAATTCGTCGAACTTCTGTTTTGCGAGTTGCTTGCCTATGTATTCGCAGCCAAGAAGGTTTGACGCCATAAAAATTAGCAGTATCAATCTAAAAATTTTCACAATAATGCTCCTTATTCTAAAAGCTATACACTTGAATCATCATGCGTTCTTTTGCTTTGGTTAAATCTCGACCTAAGATCACTAATTACACGACCAGATATTTTCTGAACACTTTCGGCTCTGATACTTAATCCTTTAGCAATGAAAACAAATCCAACACTCAACGGGAGCAACTTTAATAGACTGAAAATAAAAGTTAAGAAATAGATCGGATAAAATTGATCAACTTTATTAGTATCAGGTGAAAAAATGGAAATGAACTGGTTTACCAATGCCAACTTAAAAGAATCAACTAACAGATACGCATTTAACAGCATTCTTGAATACTTGTTATGCTCGCGAAAAACAATTGAGTTTTCTACCACATACTCATCAAAATTAGCTAAATAGCTGATCCTAATTGTGATACACCTGCTTCAATCCATGCTTGCCGCCCGGAAACGGTGCGGCAGTGTCCATAAAGTAGTAAACCTGCTCCAGTAAATCATCCATGTTTTGCACTGATGATTCCGGGTTATCGTCTCGTGCAGTGCATGCCACAGTTTTTCAATTTTGTTATGCCATGGGCTATAAACCGGCAAGAACAGTAATTTGAACTTTGGGTTGTCGCTCAGCCACTTCTGGGTTTTCTTGCTCTTGTGGATGATGTAATTATCCACGATTAACCGAATGCTTTTAGCCCGACGATACTGACCTTTAAGCTTTTCCAGCAATTCAATAAATAAGTCACTGGTCTTGCGCTCGCCACCTACATAAACGATTTGCCCTGTCTGGCCGTGTAATGCTCCCGCCAGATAATGTTTCTTGTTCTGTCCTGGTGTTGCCACTTTACGCTGCGCGCCACGGTGCCCCCAATCTGCACCGATTTTAGGATTCAGATGGATGTCCACTTCATCCTGGTAAAACACCGGGTGGTCAATACTGTTATCTGCCAACGCCTCCCGGATAACCGCCAGTTTCTCCTTTTTATCCGGGTCTTGGATATAAAGCGTTGGCGCAGCTCGCCGCCAGACAATTCCTGCTTTGGGCAACCAGCGTCTGATTGTTGAACTGTGGATCTGAATGTTGCATAACTTGTTCAGTAACAGCGCAAACAACTCAGTACTCCAGCGTGAACGCTGATATCCAAGCGTCCTTGGCGTGTACTTCAGCAAAATTTTCAGCACGCCACAGATAAAATCCCGATTCAGCCTAACGGGGCGACCAACGCCTTTAGTTTTTAGACCATCAACACCGGCAACGTCATACCATTTCAACCAGCGGTTAAGCGATGACCGCCCCGCTTGCAGTAGGCTCGCAACCTCTGACTTGGTTTTACCTTTCAACACCAGCAAGACGGCATTCGCACGGCGGCAAAGGTCTCTATCTCGTGTTTTATGAATAATCTTCTTCAATCGGCGGGTTTCCGCGCCATATAAAAATGCTATCCTGTTCATACTCAATGCGTTTGTGGGTTTGGTTTGTTTGGCGACTGATCTGATCGCGCAAACCGCATTGAGTTCCCTTACCTGAGTGATCTACTATTTGGCACAGTTATTTAGAAGGCGCAAAGGGAAAAGAAAAGATTAAGGCTATTGGTCGAGAAGCTAAATCGTTATCGGGGCCAACTATTCAGACAACGAACCCTTTTTCACACACTAGAAGTTTTATCGGAAATTTCATGCTGGCTGAAAAGATATTGCAGCATGGTATTTTTACTTTGAATAGCTCAAAGTTAAGAGCCGCGCCGAGAGTAATCATGCATCAACTAGAAAAAACTGATGGTGGGCTAAGCGATATAGAGGAGCGTGTCTTACGTGAACTTGCAAGTGGTATGGGAGCAAGGGAAGTTCTGATCCATACTGGCAGTAAAATCAATGTGCGCGCACAGAGCTATGATGGTATTAAAGCTAAAATCAAAGCCACTTAACAAGTTGCTTAATTTCGTTCCGGCCACAAAAGGCGTGGCCTCCACTGGACTGCCTACGCTGCGCTGCGGCAGCCAATTAGCAAAGCGTTCTGCTAACACCTAAAAGCGGACTTTACAGCCTTAAAGTTGGAATGTCTGCAATTGGCACATAAGTAATATTCATAAAGTGCGAATACTACATTAGCTTACTTTACTGCAAAAACCGTAACCAATGTCTTCATTGAGTCACCCGTAATCATAACAAAGTACATTTTGCTCCCCACATGCTGCCATAACTCGGCCTCTTGTGCATATTTTTTGGCTTTTTGGATAGCGACACTTTCTGGTAACTGGGCTTTAGTTAGCCCCGAGCATAGCAGCTTAGTGCACAAAGCCTTCCAAGGATGCTTAGGTACACCGTCAGAAAGCCGTTCCACAAACCGTTCCAGTGCATGACGAGTCACCACGACAGGTCCAATGTTCGGAACGTTGATGACCTCATCGATGCCTCTCACTGTAAGATTATCGACGCTGTATTCTTCGAAGGAATGTGAGAGCCAATCGTCCCGCTTCTCTACCGAGATCTGTGCTTCATGGTATCGAGTGAGCAAAAACCTAGTCACGCTGTAAAGTGAATGCTGAGTTGAGCGTTGTTTCTGTAACTTTTTGATGGCTCCTTTACTGACCCGGATTTGAAGGCCGTTGCCACTTCGGTCAATCGATGCTTAATGCCATCTTTCTCCCATGAGCGCGTGCGCTGAGGCCCTTGAACAAAAAGCTTCGCTCCTTTTTGGATCAAATCTTTTGCCCTTAGCCCTAACTTAAATCCACCACGATCTCGAAAAACGACCCGATGCCATTCCGTATGCTCTTTGAGCTCATTGGATTGACGGTCGCGCCATTTCTCAGAAGTGGCCAGTGAAATGCTGGTCACTAAATCACCTGATGGATAGGCTCGCGTCTCTGGCTCAGAGCCAACGTAGCCTATGAGTGTTACTTGGTTTTTCATGATGTTCTCCTCGTCTTAGTTGAACTCTGTGCACACAGTCGCTTCTACCCGGCTGGGCAAAGAAGACTGACGACGCAGATAGGTTGGTATTTCGAGTAAAGCCATGTCGTACTGATGTGGCTCTTTGTAAAACGCAGATGTCAAACGGGGCATACCAGGAGCTTTAGGCACTGCCATTGGACGACGTTTTGGTGTTGGTGTGAGCAATCGCTTGATTTGAGTAAGTACAAATCGAAACGGGCGCACGCTTTGACGAGCAAGCAATCGCAAAAGCGACCAGCTTAGTTTTGCAAGCAACATAATGCCTGCGATTTGGATGATAAATCCGAAGATATATTCCATGGGTGACTCCTTAATTTGGTTTTGAAGGAGTCAACCCCAACTGGGGAAAACTCCCCCAGTTGGGTGGTGAAAAGGCGAACCGTAAGGAACGCATGGTTGAGCATGTAAAAACATGCAGGCTATTTGTTTAAGGAGGCTAGCTACCTCTTAGTACCACTGAGAATACTCAGCGGCGGGCTTCCTTTGAGCTCATGCTCTTAGGCGCAGATATCACTGAAACAGATCAGCAATATTTGATAGTCAGTGTAACCGTCTTATCCAGACAGGATAGTTAGAAAGATGCTCAATTCTTCCACCTAGCTGAAAGGCCATTACCTCACAGAGGATTAGGCTAGGGACTGATTATTGTCATATCAGGAGCAAACTTATGGCCCAAGCAAAACCCAATTACTCAAAACCCATCTTTGAACAATCATTCACAATTAACAGCTTACAGGCACAACGTGTCGTTGACCGTGTTTTTAGACGGACGGTCAGTGCGCTCTACGGAATCGATGTCATCCTACGCATCATTGGCGATGAGAACGAAATTGATGAAGTGGAACAGATCATTAGCCATCTGATCGAGGATTGCGCTAAGGCGGTAGACAACGAACAAGCTCGTTTGGACAAACTGATGGAGTCCAACGGCATCGATGAAGTACCTGACTACACCGATCCGATAACCTTCAACGCAAAAATAAGCTCGCCCCAGGTTGGCCAGTTTGTTGGCTTAGTTCGCAAACTCGATGCGTTGATGATCTCAATGGACACACTCTGGTTAGAGTTATGGTGATTTCTGGTGTACGGGGAAAAGGGAGAATGGCGTATCCTGTTGATTGATTCCTGCAAGAATCTCAACCAACAGAAGGTGATACGCCATGACTCATTCTAACCTGACCGCTCTTTCA
>NZ_WBYR01000019.1:0-9450 GCF_013283315.1 Marinobacterium sp. xm-g-59
CCTTCAATACAGATCTCATCGCCGCCGGTTGTCGCGTAATCGAAGCCAATTTGAATTTGAGTAGCCCCACTCAGGTTACCGATCTTCACATCGCCACCTGTGGCGGTGATCACCACACGCAGGCTGCTCATACTTTCAAAGCCAGTTAGCGCATCGTTAACATAAAGACCACCGCTGTATACACCGGTATCTGCTTGTACCAGACCCGAGTTTGCAATACCGACTGCAGGACTGAAGTCCTCGCGATCGATCGACAAGGTGTAGTCTTCAGCGCTCTCGTTGCCATCAGCATCAATGACTGAGAAGTCGAGTGAGGTTGCAGCATTTGTACTCGCTGGTGTGTAAGTCAGTTTGCCATCGTTAATGTCAGCCACACTGATGCTGTCATTTTGAGATACTACTGTACCATCAAGCTCAAGCGTTCCCGCTGCAGGCAGCGCAGTAATTTTGATTGACGCCTGCGCATCGCTGCTTGGATCGGCGTAATCACCGAAGTCCGCCAGTGTCAGGGTCTGTGCGACAAAGTTGGTGCCGTCATGGCTGCGACCGATAACGATCTGGCTATCGTTGCTGATCGGATCAATATGATCGAGATCGAAGGTTGCCAGCTTGTTGATGGCGGTGTTTGCAGGTGTAACCAGTGCTTCGATCGCAGAGATGCTATCGCTGTAGCTACCGGAAGCTATCTGCGCTACCTGGTAGTTCATCGCCGCTGCGTTATCGTCATCAGCACCGTTGATACCCGCTGCCACATAGTCTGCACCCACTGGCGCCTGATTGTTGGCAGGATCATCATTGTACTCAGCGATAATCGCGCGCGAGATAAACGCTTGGATCTTATCCACTGAGTTCAGTGCATCGCGGTCCAAGGTGTCGGACACTTCATAACCCGGCAGACGATCCAGCACACCGCTCATGCTGCTGCCATCGACACGCAATAGCCCTGCATTGGTGAAGTCAGCCAGGCTGAAGTCCGCTTTAACCACGCCATTTTCGGTCAGCATGTAGTCGACGAACTTCATCAGCGACAGCATATTGGCGCCGTAAGCGTCGATCGCCGCCTGTTGGCTGGTGGCGTCATCGGCATCGAACAGGTTGTTCGGTGCATCGTCGGTGTGACCAACGCTATCTTTGGCAAAGATCGCGTTCACGAACGGCAGGTGCTGCGCTGTGATCGCATTGTCGTTTGGATCGACAAGGCCTGCGTTGGTGTAGTCCTGCACCTCAGGAGCAAAGTAGAGCTTCTCAGCAACGGCGCTACCGCCAGTGACCATTGAGTTAGCATCAATGTAGTGCAGCGTACCTTCATAGCCCTGTGGCACGGTCAGTACGGCAGAGGCACCCGCTTGACCAGCGGTGCCCGTGGTAACCAAGGTAACACCGGCTGGCAGACCGCCAGAGCCATCAGCGTTGATACTAAAGGCCAGATCGGTACCGGCCATCGAAGCCTGTGACAGATCGAAGGTGTAAGTACCCGGTTTCAGATCCAGTGTTGGCGCTTCTGTGCCATCAATGAAGAAGGCGTTGCCACCAGCATCTGCTCGCACATCTGTGTAGAGCGCATAACTCTCGCTAACCGCTGGCCACTGACCATCTTGATCGGCGTAGTAAGCGATCTTCTCAGCCGCAACATTCGCGACCAATGCCTGCACCTCTTCAAGTGTGTCAGCATTGAGGTACTTAATACCGCTGTCAGCCAGTTTATTCAGTACAGCCTCGAGGTTGTTGTAACCGCTCGCTGATGTAGACGTACCTGTCCCTACAGAGAGGTCAGTTCCGTCAGCTACACCGCTGATACCCGCCGCTTCAAAGTCAGCGACGGTGAGGTGATCGTAACCGTTGGCATCGCCGGTATCGGCATCGCCATCAAGGTCGATCGCGCCATCTGCTTCAGCGTAGTTGGCGATCTTCGCCATCGCGGCGAGCATGGCCGCTGCACCATCGATAACCTGCTGCTGTTCAGCTTGGTCATCGGCATCGCCTGCAGCGGTTAGGCTACCGGCAAAGAGTTCGTTCAGTGCAGGCACCATCGCTTCAGTGATCGCGCTGTCGTCGTAGCTTACCAGATCCGCGTTGAGGTAATCCTGCAGGATCGGTGCAGCACCGTTGCCGCCATCAGTATCGGTCCAGGCTTTGATCTTCTCGATCGCCACCTGTTTCACGAAGGCCTGCAGTTCTGGGGTGGTATCCACCGCTAGACCGTTGCTGCTAGAACCCATCGCTGCCAACTTAGTCAGCAGCGCTGGAATGTTGTTGTTATCCGCCACACCGCTTGCGCCACAGAGCGCAAAGTCGGCCGCGGTTGGGATCAGCGAGCTATCTGCTGGAGTTAGCACATTCGCTTCGGCGTAGGCGACGATCTTCGCAAACGCGCCTAAGCGATCCGCTGCGCCATCGATGACTGCCTGTACTTCAGTGCGGGTTGAGGCTGGGTCATCACCCTCATCAGCACCCACAAGGGCTGCGGCAAAGAGTTCGTTGATGGTCGCGATGTTCGTCGCATCGATGGAAACGCGCGTACTGTTGCCCGCATCATAGTCGACTACACCGATAAAGCTGTAGTCTTGGACAGTCGGTATATCGTCTGTATCTGTTGGTGACGTGGTACCATCCGCATCAAAATCAGACGCACCATCGGCGTTCGCGTAGGCTTCGATCTTCGCCAGTGCATTGCGTGACTCCTCCACGCGTGCCGCAAGATCAGTCGCCAGGTTAGTGACATCAGACAGATCATCTGCGGTCAGAGCCAAGCGAGCATTCAGCATCGCCACCTCTTCGGCATCAGCCGCCGTCACACCCAAGAGTGCCCACTGCTCAATAGTCAGACCCTCAGTGCCATCGCTATCGGGGCTGTTGCCCTGGATCAGATCGATCAGATCAGAAGTAGCGTTAGCCAGCGCCTGCAGACCCGATACAGTCGTGATATCACCGCTTCCCAGATCACTTGCGACGATCTCTTGCAGGTAAGCTAGCTGTTCAGCCTGATTCGCGTTATCCGCTTTCAGTGTCACACCCAGGTCGGTAAAGTCAGCCGCATCCAGCGTGATACCGCTGCCATCGGCACGCAGATCCAGAATGTGGTTGTAGCTATCCACCACCTCTTGGATTGAGGCAGCAGTATCCAGTGTATTCGTAGTATTGATCAGCGCATCGTTGATCGAGCTGAGGTTGTCGGTATCAACCCCATCGATGCCCATTGCCGCATAATCAGCCTCGTCAATGCCGGTAAGGTCATCGGTCGATGCAGCAGTGAGAATGTCACTGTGTGCTGCAATCGCAGCGTCGATCAGCTGTTTTAGGGCTGCGTAATCTTTCACATCAGACTCATCGGTCTGATCGCTCAATACGCGCTGGATGGCATCCAGGTTGTCATCGGTCGCACCGACAAAGCCCAGCGTATGCAGCTGCTCTTTAGAGACAACCGTAGTGTGTGTCGCATCATCGTCTGAAGTGCGCAGCGTGTTGGCAAACACCGCATCGATCGCATCCACGATGTCCTGCGTCTCTGCCACAGTATCAACTTCTGAGTAACCCAGACTCGCAATCACGCCAGAGGTGAGTTCTGCCACAGCCGCTTCAGTGCCAGCTTCTAGCTCGACACCGATATTAGTCAGATCGGCCACGTCAATGGTGCCGCTGTCGTTGGTCGCGGTCTCAAGGATGGTGTTGTAGCTGTCTACTACCTCTTGCACGCTTTCGGCAGTAGTGAGGCTGTTATCGGTATTGATCAACGCATCGTTGATTGCTGCGAGGTTACCGTCGTTGGTGTCATCACCATCAGATAGGTCGCCGCTAACACCGTCGATACCCATGTTGGTGTAGTCGGTGGTGTCGATATCGGTCAGATCATCAGTTGTTGCCGCTGCAAGAATATCGGCATGCGCATTTACAGCATTGTCGATCAACTGTTTCAGATCCGCGTACGACTTCACGTCAGACTCATCGCTCTGATCGCTCAGCACGCGCTGGATCGCATCCAGGTTATCATCGGTTGCGCCATCAAAGCCAAGTGTATGTAGCTCGTCTTTTGACACAACTGTAGTGTTCTCAGTGTCTGTATCAGACGTACGCAGGGTATTCGCAAACACCGAGTTGATCGCATCGATCTTCGCCTGTACGTCGCTGACGCTTGACACATCCGCCGTACCGAAGGTCGCAATGATGCCGCTGGCTAGTTCCGCCACGGCCTCTTCGGTACCCGCTTCAAGCGTGACACCAATGTTAGTCAGATCGACCACCTCAATGGTGCCCGCATCATCCTGTGCGGTTGCCAAAATATCGCTGTAGCTATCCACCACCGCTTGAATCGCTTCAAGGCTGACAATGTCATTCGGGGTATTGGACAGCGCGTCTTTAACGGCCGCTGCCATCTCATCGCCGGTCATCGACCCGATATTTACATCGGTCACACCATCGATACCCATGTTCTGGAAGCTGTCGGCATCGACCTCAGCCAAGGCTGCAGTAACTGCCGCTGCACGCGCATCGGCATCTGCATGGGTTGTATCTTGAGCAGTTGCAGTGAGACCCACGATCGCATCGAAGGCATCCGAAGCAGTGTTAAGAACCGCTTTCAGATCCGCGTAGTTAACGATGGCGTCGCTGCCCTCGCCTTCAGACTGATCCAGCAGGACTTTCTGCAAGGCGCTCAGTCGACTATTGGCGGACTCATCCTGTAACAGGTCTCCAAAGCCCAGCGCAGTCAGGTCTGCATCGCTAACAGCCACAGGCGTAGCTGTGCCGTCGACATCCACGGTTTCACCGTTGGCACGGGCAAGGACGTTCTCAACGCTAGTCACAAAGCTCTCGAGCTTCGCTACCGAGTTGATCATGTCTGCTTGTTGTTCGGCTGCAGTCGCACCGTCAGTAATATCTGTTTTAGCTGCGGCAACTTCACGCAGGGCGCCCTGCAACAGCGTGGTCTGGTCTTCAGCACGCGCAGCATCGCTGCTCAGGTTACTAACACCAATGTTGTTTAGATCTTCAATCAGATCGACAGGGGTCGGTTGTTCTGTTTCGGCATACACGGTATCGAATACCGCGTTGTAGCTATCCACAACGGTTTCGATCTGGGTAAAGAGGTCACCCTCGCCCTCAAAGCGATCACGTACGGTGCTCAGGGCATCTTGTACCGCGCTGAGGTTGTCATCGGCCACGCCTTCTACTGACATATCAGCGAAGTCCTGCACCGACGGCAATGCCGCAGGGGTATCACCCTGCTCGCTGGCAAAGGCTTTCACCGTATCCGACGCATCGGTCACACGGTTCACCAGTGCTTCCACCAGTGATACCTGACGCAGATCGTTGAGACCGATCGATTCATACTCACCGGTTGGGTTTCCATCGGCATCGACGGTTGGAATCACCGCCAGTTTAGGATCGCCATTGGCATCCAGCACCTGCACGCCGTCCTCATCGAGCACCGGCTCGTAGCGCAGTGAAGTGTTGTTGATCGCAATGCTGGCAGTAAAGGTGGCTGTCCAGTTAATACCGTCAACAGTACTCCAGATCGGTGCACCCTCTACCCCTTCCGTGCTCAGGTCACCACCCACCAGGGCCAGGACATCATCGGGCACCTGTCCCACACGAGTTGGGAAACTCAGCGTAACGGTAGTGTCATCACCGGCAGCCAGTGTCTGGTCAGCAAAGGTGATGCTCGGCTCAGATTTAATCTGCGCCAGGTTCTCAGCCAGTGCTTTGTTAATCGCGCGCAGTTTAGAGTCATCGACATTCTGGATATCGAGTGACTGCAACTCTGCCGTGCTGATACCCGCATCACCATCGGTGCTGCTGGTCGCGTCCACTGAGGTCTCAGTGGTCTGTTCATAGTCACGGTTCAGGGACAGGGTGTCGCTGATCGTACCGACCTGCTTCCAGGTGGCTACCAAACTATCACCGGCATCATTAACCGCTAGGGTAAATGGCAGGTCTGCATACGCCGGAGCGGCTTGCGCATCGGCCAGTAGATCAGTAATCAGATCGCCTTCAGCAGCGGTCAGATCAAGGTTGACACCACCAAACGATAGACGGATTTGTCCTGGGGAAACGGCAAAGCCGTTTTCGACAGCGGCACCGTCCACCGCAATGCTTTGAACCGCAAAATTAGCGATATCACCGGCCACATCGATGGTTGAATCGATCGGAGCGGCAGAAAGTGTCTCAGTCAGTGTTGAAATAGCACTCGACTCTGGCTGTGGGCCAAAGGCTTTGTAGCTAATTTCAACGCTATTACCATCAGCGCTCAGCGCGACGGTGTAGTTCTTATCGGCGTAACCGGACTCAGCACGGATCGCATCGACAATGTCCAATACGCTTGGGTTCGCGACACCTGACAGATCAACGTCAACGGCGTCACCGCCAAGGTTCAGCGCAAACTGACCAGGAGCAACGGAACCGTCTGCGGATAGCACTAAACTCTGGCGTTCGGCTACTAAACTGCCTGAAAGAGCCGCCGCATCAAAAGCGGCAATCGCCTCCAGATTGTTAACGGCATTCGCAATGGTCTGAATTTCAGAGCGCGTATCGACTGCCTCATCTTCATAGCGCTCAGTCAGGCGATCGAGCACCTGATCCATAAAGGTGACTTCGGTGTCGCTATCAACTAGATCGCTCGCGGTACCGATGATGAACTCGTTGCGTGAATTATCTTCGGCGGCGTTACCCACCAAGTCTGAAGTTGCTGCATCGACCTGGAAGACCGCTGTCTCGCTCTCTTCAGAGAAAGTAGGTACCGGCGTGTAATCTGGGTCCGCTTCAGCAGCAGCCAATTCAGCGACGGAGATCGCCTGAGTCAGGTCAAACGACCAGTCAAACGCCCAAGTATCGCCGATCTCGTCGTAGACGATGTTCTCAAGGCTCAAGCCCGCTGGGAGCTCGGCATCTTCATCGCCCAAGAATGTGCTTTCGACCTTGTACTTGAAGCGCTCGTCAGCACTGTTGTTGATCAGGATGAAGAAGTCATCACCCGCGTTAAGACCCTCAATGGCACCGGACACCTCAAATGGAGTCTCGGCAGTTGGAGCCTCAACCGTCGTTTCAGGTGGAATGATATCGACCTGTAACAATACCGGTGCCGTGAAGTCAGATTCACTCGGCGCTGTAACCGGGTTACCCTCGATATCAACCGCATCCGGTTTGATCACTGCCGTGCGGATGGGTACCTCTTTCGAGTCCATCTGCAGCGCAATAGCATCGATACTGACAGGAACAGTAACTGCTCCATCTTCTGCGACGTCGTCAGCTGTGACAACGTATTCGATTAGATTCGGTTCGCCAGTCGCGGTGTTAACACCCCACTGAACAAACACGGTATCACCTTCAGCTGCGCCTTTAACGGGCACGCGCGTCTCTTTCGCTTCATCGAGGTTAATACCGTAGCTGTTACCCGCTGCGGACTCGATGTAGGAGACATCGATAAGGCCCGTGTTAACGCCTGAATCATTAAGCTCTACGCTCTGATCAACAACTTCAGGATCTGCAGTAACCGCTGCAGTCTCAATCGACTTGAGCGTATCCGCCAGTTTGTCAGCGCCGGACTGTGTAATTGCAATCGCGGTGCTCTTGCCCAGGCTGGCAACTTTAATGTCAGCCGCAAGGTCAGTGATCGTGTTGGTGAGTGAACCTGTGGCGCTGTCACGCGCAGACAGCATCGCCAGCACCTGGCCGTACTTCTCAGAGGAGTCGATACCATCGGTAGCGTCGAAGTCGGTCACATCAGCGCCCGTCTGTGCTTCAACGGTCGCTGAATTCACAACGGTTGCCGCGGTTTTGATAATGTCATCGATACCGAAGATACGACCGATACCGCTGTTAAATTCGTTTACCTTAGCTGGATCGAGCGAAGTCGAACCTTCGGATGCCATTGTTTCGGTCAGTTTAGTGACTGCCAACTCGGTAACAGGTGATACCGTGACTTTCACTTCGCCCGGCTCGGTGATATTGAAGACCGCACGCATGATGCTTGGAGTCACACCGTCGGAGAGTGACACACCCTGGCCGGTAAATTCGTCGATATAATCAGCTGTATCGTCGTAATCAATCAGCTCAACCATAACTGGACCGCGGTAACCACCGGGATAAGCCTCGGTTGGAGATACGCGTACAGTCGCTTGACCAGTGGCAGCATCAAGCGTGACGTTTGCTACTAGTTCATTGCCATCGGCATCGAGTACAACCACAACGGAATCATCTTGAATAAAGAGACCCGCAACCGGCGTTGCAGTAAGATCAAACGACTGAGTATCCACGCGCTGAGTCGCCACAATGGTCGCATCCATCGGCTCGTTCTGTGCGAAGTCGACGAACTTCTCGGTATTGAGTCCTACATGCAGATCGGCATAAGTACGGTCTGGGGTTGTCACATCGACAGTAAACTTGGTCAGATCCAGCGTGCCATCTTCGTTGCTCTCGAAGCGGAAGTTAGTCGCCACTAGACCGTCATTTACGTCTGACAGCAGATCGCCATCGCCATCCACACGCACGTGAATAGCAGGATCAACCTCTTCGAGGGTGACACTGAAGTAGCTCAGGATCTCCGCCTGATTGTCCGCCACGATCTGCTCAATGGTGGCGGTATCCGCTGGATCAATGCTTGGATCAACGCCCGCAACAGTGGCCAGCAGCAGATCCATCATCTCGTTAAATTCGAAGGTGTAGCTGAGCGTCTCGAGGGTGCGAACAATGTCCTCACCATCCGCGTTTTCGGTAAAGCTATCACTCGTACCTACAGACTCTGGGCCATGGGTATCCACCACCGCCGTAGTGTAGTTGCGACGGTCAGTGACCATCTCAACGAGTGCAGGGTTACCTGCATCATCGGTGAGTACGGCGCCCTGCTCGGCAAGACCCAGGACTTCAAGATCGGTGGTATTGATATCGTCTGCGGATACGGTGTACTCAAAGCGCAGCGTATCGGTGCCATCGCCCTCCACATAGGTGGCGAGCTGACCGTTGCTCAGTGCCAGTACTGGACTGCCATCGATCGCTTCAGAGGTATCGACATTGATCACATCATCAAATTTCACTTCGAAGGCGATGGTGGTGCCGGCGCTGTAGTAACCGTCGTTGGTTGCGTCAACAGTGGCGCCAGTATCGTTAATAGCTACTGTCTCAACAATGCTAACCGTCTCAACAATCGGTGCATCGGTATCCACTTCAACCTGAGGCTTCACATGGCCTGCAACAATCGCATTGTTGAAGCTATCGGCGATCAGTGCGTTACCCGCAGCATCGGTGATTAGCCCGTCATTGAAGCTGACAGACGCAACCGTCAATGAGTCTGTCGACAGATCATCATCCTGCACGTCGTAGCGGAACAGAAGTGTGTTCGAACCGGTACCCGATACGTAGGTCGCGGTGCCGCCGTTTTCGAGCAGAAGCGTTGGACGCCCTTCAGTGGTGTCCACATTGAGCCACTCTGAAGCGGTCAATTTAATCCAGATCACATCACCG